>JAFZPB010000074.1 GCA_017552595.1 Muribaculaceae bacterium | reverse complement strand
TCCGCCTATAAGGCTTGCGGAAAGGACCCGAACCGCTATCGTCCGTCGGCGGAGGCGCTTTGCCGACGTGTGATGAAGCAGATGCCGCTCTATCGCACATTGGCTGTTATCGACATAATCAATTGCGTGTCAATCGCAACGGGCTATTCAATCGGCGGTTTTGACGCCAACAAGATTGTTGGGCCGACGTTGACGCTCGGAGTGGGACGCGAGGGCGAACCGTATGAGGCTATAGGCAGAGGCGTTTTGAACATCGCCGGTCTGCCTGTTTATCGTGACGAAGTGGGCGGAATCGGCACTCCCACATCCGACCACGAGCGCACGAAACTCTCGGAATCGACTCGCCGTGTGCTGATTATCGTGAACACTTACGACGGCGACCAGCAAAGTGCGGATGCCGCTGCGGAAATGCTTGTAGAAATGCTTCGTCGCTATGCCGACGGAAATAATGTGGAAATAAAAAGGTTTCATCCATGAAAGTACTTCAGATATTTGAAAACAACATCAACGAACGGTTTATGGACCAAGTGATTGAGGCTCTCAACGCCGGCGAGGTGATAATCTATCCCACCGACACGCTTTATGCTCTCGGCTGCGACGCTCTCAACAACAACGCCATTCAACGCATCTGCCGCATTAAGGGCATAAATCCCGAGAAAACCAATCTGTCGATTATCTGCAGCGACCTGTCGCAGGCGGCGGAATATGCTCGCATCGACAATCGAGCCTTCCGCATTTTGAAGAACAATCTTCCCGGGGCGTTCACTTTTATTCTCCCCGCTTCCACGACGCTTCCGAAGGTGTTCAAGGGAAGAAAAACCGTCGGCGTGCGTATTCCCGCCAACGCTATCCCTTGTGAGATTGCCGCTCGTTTGGGCAATCCTATTCTTACGACATCGGTGGAAGTTGATGAAGACAATCCTGCCGAGGGTTGCGAGCCCGAATCCATCGCTATGCACTATGAAGATGTGGCGTCGCTGATTATCGATGGCGGCGAGGGCAATGTTATGCCTTCGACGGTGGTAGATTTGACCGACTCCTCCGACCCTGAGGTTGTCCGTGAAGGCGCCGGGGAATTGGAGGTGTGATGGGTAAAGTTTAAAGATTAGAGTTTAGAGGGGTGGGTTTTGGGCTGCGCGTTATGCGTGTCTTTTTAAGTTGATAATAAGTGATTTAATAGATAAAGTTATAATAAATGAAAAGAATCTTCCAAGCCATATTAACATTACTGTTGGCAATTTCTGTGTCGGCTCAGTCGGTTTCGGTCGACAGTGTGCCTGAGCGCAAGAAAGTGGCTATTGTTTTGAGTGGCGGCGGCGCATTCGGGGCTATTCACGTCGGTTTTCTTAAAGTCATAGAGGAAGCCGGACTTCCTGTCGATATTGTTGTCGGCACGAGTATGGGTAGCATCGTAGGGGCTCTTTACAGCGTCGGCTACAACAGCAACGACATCGAATCGATGTTTAACAATATGGATTGGGCGGATTTGTTTCTTGACAATAAAGATTACCAACACTTGCCGCTTAGTGAACGTGACGCGCAAAGCACATATTTCTACGAGCGCGATTTCTATGCCCACGGCGGAACCGACCCCCAACCAGGAGGCGTTATTCGCGGCACCAACGTTGAAAGCACCTTCCGGCGCTATCTTAAAGGATATACCGACAGCATCGACTTCCTAAAGGATTTGCCGCGCCAATTCGCATGTGTTGCCACCGACCTCGTCGACGACGACGAAGTTGTTCTTACTCACGGCTCACTCGTGAAAAGCATCCGTTCCAGTATGTCGATTCCTGGAGTCTTTACTCCTGTTCGCATGAACGATATGGTGCTCGTCGATGGCGGCGCGAAAAACAATTTCGCCGCTGATGTGGCCCGCAAACTTGGCGCAGACATTGTCATCGGAGTAAAATTCGATCTTGGACTTGACAAAAATCGGCAATACCGCACACTCATCGACGTAATGGAGCGCTCCGCCGGCAGCGACGTGTCACGCCGCGCTAAAGAAAACGAGAAATATTGCGATCTTGTAATACATGTGCCGGTCAGAGGTTTCACCAGCGGCAGTTTCACCGAAAAGGCACTTAACACCCTCATCGACCGCGGCGAAACCGCTACAAGGGAAAAGCTCGACTCTATATACATTCTGAAACGCGAATCCGGAGCACTTCCCGACCACGACTATTCTATCCATCTTCGCGACATAAAGAGCGTAACCGATTCCGATGACGGCCCCACTGGCCTAATCAATATCCACGAGACAAATGTGTTCTTGGCGTCGGCCGGGTTAAGACTCGACACCGAAGAACTTGTAGCCTTACAAGTTAACGGCCGCTACTTCATGGGCGACAAACTTAACAAGGAATTCAATTTGACACTTCGATTAGGCGCCAGGTCGATGGTTCGTGCGGGATTTGACATCGAGCCATGGCAATTCAAGAAGATGGGTGTAAGTTACGAATTTGGCTACAACACCTTTAACATCTACACTCGTGGCAAACGCAGCAACAACCTTTCATTCATCTACCAAAATGCCGACGTCAAGTTGTTTTCCATCGATGCCATGAACTTTGATTTCAAAATAGGCATGGGTTGGAAGCACTTCCACCATTTCCAAGATTTGTGGGACGAATACAGCGAAATAAATGTCGATACCAACGAATACTATTTCAACTATAACGCACGCGTACGATACAGCAACGAAGACGACCACTATTTTGCGCATCGCGGCGTGAGGGCCGAGGCCCAATATGAATATTACACCGACAACTTCGCAGGATGGAATGGCAAAGACGGATTCTCCGCAATCACAGCGTTGGTTCAGGCTACAATTCCACTGACGCGCACCACACATATCCGTCCAGGCATTCAGACACGCATGCTATTCGGCGACGACATCCCTCTCATGGAGAGAAACGCCGCGGGAGGCATCAGTTACGGAAAATATTTCAGCCAACAATTGCCGCTGCCCGGTTTAGGCCACGTGGAGATGTTCAAAAACAAATTCCTCAGTGCCTCGCTACGCCTCCAACAACGCCTCTTAGGACGGCATTATCTGCTCGTCGATGGCAGTGTTGCAGAGCAAAACGAATCGTTGAGCGACATCTTTTCCGATAAGCCCATTTGGGGCGCACAAATCGGCTACGCTTACAATAGTATCGCAGGCCCATTGGGAGCCACGGTGGGCTGGAATTCACTCGCCCACCGCTACTACTTTCTTATTTCACTTGGCTTCGACTTCTAACGCGTAGAAGATTTTTCTTGCGATTATTTCTTGGCCACGTAGTTCATACGAACTCGTTCGTATTCTATTTCTCCGTCTTTGTTGATGATGATGCGGAGAAGATAATCGCCCGGTTTGGGGCTGTTCCTCTCGCTCATTGAATCAAGCGAGAAGTAGTACACGCCATTATACAGACGTTCGTCCCACGCATGGACGTGACCGCAGAAGACGATGGAAGCATTCCACTTATTAAACTGGTCGAGAAGGAAATATGTTTCTTCGCGAGTGAACGTGGAAGAGAATTGCACGGCTTCGGGGCGGAAAATGTTAGTGTGGCTGAAGACGAACGTGAAGCGGTAACGGCTGACGCCGTCGAGCACGCCTTGTTCAATCATGTCAACTTGTTTTTTTCCGAGAGTTCCACTGGCGGTGTCGAGGAAAATGAAGTGGTCGAAATATGGGCCATTTTCGTCTTTTCCGACTTGTATTTGAAATTCATAGAACGACGAGCCAAATATGTTGCTCCATAAAGCCCATCCGTTGTGAGTAAGGTCGTGGTTGCCGACAACAGGGAAAAACGGATACTTAATTCCATCCCATGTTCTGGGTGTGGGATTTGTCATGCCCTTGCGGAAATAAAAGTTGTCATCATAGTCGTAATAATAATATTTATCGATATATTTCATACGGGCTTCATCAATGGTGTTTTCAAGGGCAACGTAATATTCAGCCTTTGTGTCGGCGATATCTCCCAGATGACAATAGAACAAATCGTCGTTGTCCAAGCCAATTTGTAACATTTCTTGCGTGCGGCCGGGGTCGGTGGTCATGTGGCTGTCGGCACCGACAAGAAATGAATAGCCGTCCTCGACTTCATGCAGGTCGATGTCGAGTTTTGACTCAATATTGTTCAATTTATAATAGAGATACGACATTTCCACGCGGTCCTCTACGTCTGTTCCTGCCATGAGAACGCCCTGCGGGCTCACTTTCTCACACGATGTCGGTGTGATTGCCAAAGATGCCAAAGCGGCTATATAGATAAATTTTGCTTTCATAACTATTACCATTTATATTTCAAACCTACTTTCATTGAACCTTCATAACGGCTTGCCAACTGACTCATACTGCCAGCCGGGCGAACGTTGAATTCGCCAAAAAGACGAAATTGCTCGTTTAGCCTTGCATACCAACGGAATCCCCAGTTGATATTCCAGTTTTCGTAGTAAAAGTCGTCGTAATTGCGGAAGAAAATGCCCACGTTCCAAGGGTTGTTGCGGTGGCGAATATTTGCTCCGAAACCGAATGTGAGCGTCAGGGGCTCGGTGTAGCCGAATCCCATTTCCCATGCCCTGCTATGGTAATGGATAATTGATTCACCCAAGATTAGGTCAACATACGCCGATTCCCATAGTGCCGACAAGTTGAAATCCCATTCGGTAAATCCCCACTTGGCGTAATCGCAGAACATAATTTTTCCAGTAAAATACACATTGCCGAATTTGATTGGCAGGCGGTAACCTCCGCGGGCATCGATGGAGAAAAGTCGTTTGACGAACTGCATCTGCATATCGCCGCCGACATGCCATCGTGGCGTCAGATGACGGACATACGACCCTTCAAGACCTCCAAATCTGTCACAAATAACGCTGTTGCCGTACATTATGTAGCCCGATGCTTCATTTTTGTGCTCACCGTCGAATGTCTTGTAGGGTATGTAACTGGCCTGTGCCATACCGCTTATTGCCGACATAGCGAGCACAAATAGTAGAACAAATTTTTTCTTCATGAATAATATGGTTTTTGTTGAGTTTGGTTCAAAACTTTGTTTGTCATTCAACGATTATGGGCCGTTGAGTGATGAATTTTGTCGGGTCGGGAACGAAAGCATGCCCTTCCTGAAGCCATTCAAGAAAATCATATATTTTCTTTTCGTCGGGTCCTATGCGGCCAATAGGCTCTTCGCCGTTTGCGAGAGTGAATACGTAGGAGGCATACGCGTCCCAATGCCCGGCATCTATGATTGATTTGAGGTAATCAATGATTGGCAATTCGTTGCCAGAGGTTTTGCTCGACATCAGTTCGACGAAATTCTTGCGCAGTTTGCTTATTTGCGCTGGGTCGGCCCCATCGAAAGGCAAAGCATTCTTTAAAGCCGTGCTCAATGTGTAGTTATACATCAACGCTTTTGGCTTCATTTGCTCTTCGGTGGCAATGTTGAGATTGACAACTTTCCCATTGATTTCTAATTTGTTGACGGGATTATAAACGAGATATGCCATTTGTGAACGACGTTCAAGGTCGTTGAAACATAATGCCAAAAATTCTTCGGCATAGATTGCCGACCATGCGGGATTGGAATCTTGGAGTAGTCGGGCGAGGTGGTAATAATTCGACGACATATATGGGTCGGCATTGATTCCGTCGATAAAAGTGGTGATGGCTTCGTCGGTGCGCTGTTGGCGTTCGAGGCAGATGCCCTTGTTGACATAGAGACGCCCGTCGTTGGGAAAACGCTCAATACCCATCGAGTAGTATTTAATTGCGTTGGAGGAGTCACCTTTGTCGTCGTAGCAGTTGCCAATTATTGAGAACAAATCGCCGTTTGCGTCGGGATGGTCGAATATCGGAAAAAGTCGATTGAGCGATTCGTTATAGTCTTTCTTTAGATATAAGGCGTGGGCAGTCTCGTAAGGTATGACGAATGTTCCTGGGTGGATGCGGTCGAGGCTGTCGAGCATTTGGATTGCGAGGTCGTGCATGCCGAGGTCCATGGCGTCGCATGCCAACTTGATGTCGTTAACGGCGTCGTTGGGCAGTTGGTTGTCGTTGGTTATAGTTTTTGCTGTGACGGAAAATCCTATAGCGGCAACTAATAATGTGGCTAATGATTTTTTCATTCCTGAGAAATTTTCAACAAACTTAAGCAAAAAATTTCGCATGACGTAAATTTTGGGCGAAAAATGTTTAATTACGGAAATTTTTCATTAATTTTGCGATAGAAAAATCAACAAAATATTTAATAGATAACCAAAGAATTACGATTATGTCAAAAGTTACAGTTGTAGGCGCCGGAAATGTAGGCGCAACTTGTGCAAACGTATTGTTAACCAACCACATCGCTGACGAGGTAGTTCTTCTTGACATCAAAGAAGGTATCTCCGAAGGCAAAACAATGGACATGATGCAGTCGGCCACCATGCTCGGTACCGACACTCGCATGTTGGGCGTTACCAACGACTATTCAGCAACGAAAGGTTCCGACGTCGTCGTCATAACATCGGGTATTCCCCGCAAGCCCGGTATGACCCGCGAAGAACTTATCGGCGTTAACGCCGGTATCGTCAAGTCGGTCACCGACAACGTTCTCGCCAACTCTCCCGAAGCAGTTATCATCTGCGTATCGAATCCTATGGACACGATGACTTACCTCATCCACCGCGAATCGGGCCTTCCCAAAAACCGCATCATCGGTATGGGCGGCGCTCTCGACAGTTCACGCTTCAAATATTTCCTCAGCGTGGCTCTCGGCGCAAACATCAACGAAATTGAAGGCATGGTAATCGGCGGTCACGGCGACACTACGATGATTCCTCTTAAACGTCTTGCCACCTACAAAGGCGTGCCCGTAAGCGAACTCCTCGACGCTGAAGCGCTCGACAAAGTCGTTGCCGATACGATGGTTGGCGGCGCTACGCTGACGAAATTCCTCGGCACATCGGCATGGTACGCTCCCGGTGCAGGTGCAGCGACAGTTGCCAAAGCCGTTCTCCATGACGAAAAGCGCATTATCCCATGCTCGGCTCTTCTTGACGGCGAATATGGCGAAAAAGACCTCTGCATCGGTGTTCCTTGCTTGTTGGGCAAAGGCGGTATTGAGAAAATCATCGAACTCGACCTCAACGCCGAAGAAAAAGAACTCTTTGCAAAGAGCGCTGCTGCCGTTCACAAAACAAACGCAGCCCTTTAAGGCATTATGAAGAAAGTTCTCACATTATTCGCGGGCTTGGCAATCCTCGCCACGGCCTGCACGTCGACCGACAACAACGCCGGCACTAAGGACACAGTCGCTCCGGCAGATACGACAGCACAGGTGGCAATCGTTGATTCTGTCGTTCCGACGGATGCCGGCGACATCGTCCGCGACCTCAAACCCGGCGAACCGCTGAAGTTCACTGGTCTGCAACGCCCGATGGTGGTTGATTTTTGGGCCACATGGTGCGGACCGTGCATGAGGTTCAAACCTACGTTCCACGCATTGTCGGGCCGCTATGCTGGTCGTATCGACTTCGTGGCAGTAGATGTCGATGAATGTCAGGAAGTTTCTGATGCCAACCAGATTCAGGCTATTCCTGCCATCTT
>JAFZPB010000073.1 GCA_017552595.1 Muribaculaceae bacterium | reverse complement strand
CGGCGTTGCCGAATGGTACGACCTGCGGGGCGTGCGTTTGGCAGAGACGCCCTCGACGGCAGGCATCTATATTGTCCGCTACACCGACGGCACGGCAAAGAACATTGTTGTTAGATAATCATTGAATGCATAATGCATAGTGCATAATTTTTAGTTGATTGCTCGGCATCCGCCGGGCAATCAATTTTTTTGCCAAAATATCGTGCCAAACGAAAAACAGCCTCTATGGATTTTTGGCACGATTGGGCCAAAATCCTGCTCTTACGCCTCGTAGCCTATGATTTGCCGTGCCAAATCGTGCCAACACTGTGGCACGACCATGGTACGACCGCCTTACCTGAATCAGTCAACCCACGCCAGGCATAATAAAGTTGAAAGAATTTTAGATTGCTTGAATGCTCAGAAACAATTTTGCATTATGCATTATGCACTATGAATTAATTAAGACTTTGTGTCTTAGTGCACTTCGTGTGAATTATTATCTGTTATAATCTTTGGAATCCGTGTGGGCTAAATACTAAATTTGATAAATTTTCCGGAAATATTGAATTATTTTGCCACATCTGCGATTTTTGGAATAAAAATTGTACCTTTGTAGTCGGTAAAAAAGAATAAACGCAAAATAACATACCTATGTCGATTGATAATATCATCTCCGAGGCCGTCAGCAAGGCCGTCAACGAACTCTACGGACTCGAAATCGGCGCGGACAAAATCGCGCCTCAAACCACCCGTCCCGAATTTGAAGGCAACCTCACCATCGTGGTGTTTCCCTTCGTGAAAGCGGCAAGGAAAGCACCCGAAGCCGTAAGCAACGAGATAGGGGAGTGGCTCGTGAAAAATGAGCCCGCCGTGGCACGTTTCAACGTAGTGAAAGGTTTCCTGAATATCGTAATCGAACCGACATTCTGGAATGGCGTGCTTGCCGAAATAGCCGCCACTCCCGACTACGGCACCACTGCCGCCACCGACGACAGCCCGCTGGTAATGGTGGAATACTCCTCGCCAAACACCAACAAACCCCTTCACCTCGGACACGTCCGCAACAACCTCCTCGGCTACAGCCTCGCCGAAATCCTCAAGGCTTGCGGCAACAAGGTGGTGAAAACCAATATAGTCAATGACCGCGGAATCCACATCTGCAAGTCGATGCTCGCTTGGAAAAAATGGGGCAACGGTGCCACCCCCGAATCGACGGGCAAGAAGGGCGACCACCTCATTGGCGACTTCTACGTGCTTTTCGACAAGCACTACAAAGAGGAAGTGGCGCAACTTATGGCTGAGGGCCAATCGGAAGAGGAAGCCAAGCAGAACGCCCCGTTGATGCTCGAAGCCCGCGAAATGCTTCGCCTTTGGGAACAAAAAGACCCCGAAGTGCGCCGTCTTTGGGCTATGATGAACTCGTGGGTTTATGCCGGTTTCGACGAGACATACCGCCGGCTCGGTGTGGATTTCGACAAAATATACTACGAGAGCGACACTTACCTCGAAGGCAAGGAAAAGGTGCTCGAAGGCCTCGAAAAGGGAATCATGTACCGCAAGGACGACGGCTCCGTCTGGGCCGACCTGACCGATGCCGGTCTCGACCACAAACTACTTTTGCGTAGCGACGGCACCTCCGTCTATATGACGCAGGACATCGGCACAGCCCGCCTTCGCTATCAGGACTTTCCCATCGACAAGATGATATATGTCGTAGGCAACGAGCAGAACTACCACTTCCAAGTGCTGTCGATTCTCCTCGACCGTCTCGGATTCAAATGGGGCAAGGACCTCGTCCATTTCTCCTACGGAATGGTCGAACTTCCCGAAGGCAAAATGAAGAGCCGCGAAGGCACCGTCGTTGATGCCGACGACCTGATTGACGAAATGGTCAACGCCGCAAAAACCGTCGCTCAAGAGCAAGGCAAAGCCAAGGACGCAAGCCCGGAAGAGGCCGACGAAATAGCCGAAATCGTCGGACTTGGTGCTCTGAAATACTTCCTTCTCAAGGTTGACCCGCGCAAGAACATGACCTTCAACCCGAAAGAATCTATCGACTTCAACGGCAACACAGGTCCGTTCATCCAATACACCCACGCGCGAATCCGCTCCATCCTCCGCAATGCCGCCGACGTTGAACGCGTGGATTACTCTTCCGTCGAGCCCAACGAAAAGGAAGCCGACCTCATCCAGCGCCTCGCCGACTTCCCCGAAGTCATCAAGGAGGCCGGAAAGAACTATTCGCCTGCGCTTATCGCCAACTACGTTTACGACCTCGTGAAGAACTACAACCAGTTCTACCACGACTATTCGGTGCTGAAAGAAACCGATGCAGCCGTCCGCAGCCTGCGCCTCACCATCTCGGAGCAAGTGGCCCGTGTGGTCAAAACAGGCATGGGCCTCCTCGGCATCAAAGTTCCGGAAAGAATGTAATTAATTAGGAATTTTCGAGTATTCGAATATTCGAGCGTTCGAGCAATCGAATCTCTCTAAACTTTAAACAACAAACTATCAACTTTATAACATGGACAATTACAACATTCAACCCAACAACGGAATGTCGATAGCACTCGACATTTCCACAGTGATGAAGCGCGTTTACCTCAAAATGTTCTTCGCCCTTCTCGTCACTGCCGCAACAGCCTACGGCATCGCTCTTCTCGTGCCGCAGTTCATCGAAACTCTCGCCACAAACTCTTGGATTTACTGGGGGTGCGCAATAGCCGAAATAATCCTCGTCATCGCTATCGGCCGCGCTTCCACAAAAATGAAATCCTCGACGGCTACGTTGCTTTTCTATCTATTCGCAATCCTCAACGGCGTCACCTTCTCGCTGATTCTCGCCGTTTACACCCAGGCCTCAATCTTCAAGACCTTCTTGATTACGGCAGGCGTTTTTGGTGCTATGAGCGTCTATGGTTACTTTACCGACCGCGACCTCTCTAAGATTGGCACATATCTTTATATGGCTCTCTTCGGACTCATCATCTGCATCATCGTCAATTTGTTTATGAAGAGCAGCACTTTCGAGTGGATAATATCAGGCATCGGCGTGTTGATTTTCATCGGTATCACTGCATGGGACACCCAAAAAATCAAACGTATGGCAGAGTATGCTCCAATCGAAGAAGTCAATAAAATCGCCACTATCGGCGCCTTGTCGCTCTATCTCGACTTTATCAACCTCTTCATTTATCTCCTCCGCTTCTTTGGCGCAAGCCGTAATTAATGCATAATTCACAATGCATAATGCATAATTAAAATTTCAATAAAATGCCCTACAGAAATGTAGGGCATTTATTTTATAACACTAATTTATAATAACTTATATAAATTATACCTCATAAACTTAAAAATTCCATCTTTTTCAACAAATGGTGTTGAAAACTGTTGATAACTTCTTTGAAAAAAAGTTGGCAATTCTCTTGACAAAATAATTTTGTTGTCTATATATGCGTTCGCGAGGGTTATCCAAATTTTGACGTCACTTTTTTTATCTTTTCTTCCGTCAGTTTTTCAACAATTTTTTACCACCGATTGCTGAAAAGTTATTAACTTTGTAGAGTTGTTTACAACTGTTGATAACTATTATAAATGTTGATTTGTTAGCGTTTTAGTGTGTTAATAATTTTTTAATTGTAGTTATTCTTTATTTAACAACTGAATAAGCAAATATTTGTATTAAAAGTTTTCAATACAATCAACAAGATTTTTTATTCTTTGAATTTTATTCTTTTATTTAAAAAACTTTTAAAAAATAAAAAATGACCTCTACAAAGAACACATCGTCGAAAACTTTGAAAAAAGAGATAGAAGCACTAAAGAAAGAAAAAGGTGCAATTATATTAGGTCACTATTATCAGAAAGGCGAAATTCAGGATGTTGCCGACTATATAGGCGACAGTCTTGCTTTGGCTCAACAGGCTTATAAAATAGATGCGCCAATAGTTGTGATGTGTGGCGTTTATTTTATGGCTGAAACTTGCAAAATAATTTGTCCGGATAAAAAAGTGTTGATTCCAGATGCGTCTGCCGGATGTTCGCTCGCCGATAGTTGCAACGCTGATGATTTCCGAAAATTCATTGAAGAGCATCCGGGCCACACAGTGGTCAGTTATGTAAACACATCGGCAGCAGTAAAAGCATTGACTGATATAGTTGTGACATCTTCGAATGCTAAAAAGATAATTGAAAGCCTTCCAAAAGATGAAAAGATTATTTTCGGTCCCGACCGTAACCTCGGTGGGTATATAAATTCAGTTACAGGCAGAAATATGCTTCTGTGGGATGGTGCTTGCCATGTTCACGACCGTTTCTCTATAGAGAAACTGGCAGAGTTGAAGCGACAGTATCCAAAAGCGAAAACTCTTGCCCATCCCGAATGTCGCAAACAGTTGTTGATATTGGCTGATAAAGTGGGTTCGACCGCCGCTCTGCTTAAATTTGCTATTGAATCGGAATATGACGAATTTTTGGTGGCAACGGAGTCGGGCATTCTTCACGAGATGCAAAAGAAGTGTCCGCAAAAGAAATTTATACCGGTTCCTGCCGAAGATTCCACTTGCGGCTGCAACGACTGCAATTTTATGAAACTCAACACACTTGAAAAACTTCGCGATTGTCTTCGTGACGAAACTCCCGAAGTGTTTGTTGATAAGTCAATAGCCCGTGAAGCCATCAAGCCAATAAAACGTATGCTTGAATTAAGTTAAATTTTTATTATTTTGTAATCAAAACAACAAATATATACAATGGATTATAATCATAAAGAGATTGAACAGCGCTGGCAAAAAGCGTGGAAAGAAAACAAAACGTATAAAACTGAAATAGACTCGTCGAAGCCTAAATTTTATGTGCTTGACATGTTTCCGTATCCTTCAGGAGCGGGATTGCATGTGGGTCATCCGTTGGGATATATAGCCTCGGATATTTATTCGCGTTACAAACGTCTGAAAGGTTTTAATGTGCTTCACCCGATGGGCTACGACTCCTACGGACTTCCCGCCGAGCAATATGCCATCCAAACTGGTCAGCACCCTGAAAAAACCACTAACGAAAATATTGCCCGCTATCGCGAACAACTTGATAAAATAGGTTTCTGCTACGATTGGGACCGAGAAATTCGCACTTGCGACCCTGAATATTATCGCTGGACCCAGTGGGCATTTATCCGTATGTTCAAGTCGTACTACGACAAGAATACTGATAAGGCTGAAAGCATTGAAAAATTAATTGAAAACTTTGAAAAAAGAGGAACAAAAGGTATCAATGCCGCATGCGGTAAAGAACTGATATTCACCGCTGAAGAATGGTATAATATGTCGGAGAAAGAAAAGAGCGACACTTTGATGAATTACCGCATCGCTTATTTAGGCAATACGATGGTAAACTGGTGTCCGCAATTGGGTACAGTCCTCGCCAACGACGAAGTGAGCGAAGGACTGTCGATTCGTGGCGGTTATCCCGTAGAACAGAAATTGATGTATCAATGGTGCTTACGTGTTTCGGCTTATGCGCAACGACTGCTTGACGGACTTGAAACGCTCGATTGGACCGAATCGTTGAAAGAAACGCAACGCAACTGGATAGGACGTTCGGAAGGTGCTGAAATGCACTTCAAAGTGGTCGATAGCGACGTTGATTTGGAAATATTCACTACCCGCGCCGACACGATTTTCGGTGTGACTTTCATGGTGCTTGCTCCCGAAAGCAAATATGTCGATTTGGTGACTACTGCCGAACAGCGTAAAGCGGTCGAAGACTATCGAAATGTGGTCAAACATAAGACCGAGCGTGAACGTCAAATAGAGAAAAAAGTGTCGGGCGTTTTCACCGGCGCATACGCTGTGAATCCGCTAAACGGAAAAGAAATACCTATTTGGGTAAGTGATTATGTTCTTGTTGGTTATGGCACTGGTGCCATTATGGCTGTGCCTGCTCATGACAGTCGCGACTACGCTTTCGCCCGCCATTTCGATTTGCCGATAATTCCGCTTATCGAAGGTGCAGATGTCAGTGAAGAAAGTTTCGACGCCAAAGAGGGCAAAATGATAAATTCCGATGGTGGCGAACTTAATCTTAACGGCATGGAAGTGAAGGCAGCCATTGCCCGCACAAAGCAGTTTATCGAAGAAAAAGGCATAGGCAAAGTGAAAGTGAATTATCGCCTCCGCGATGCCATTTTCTCACGTCAACGCTATTGGGGCGAACCGTTCCCTGTCTATTATAAAGACGATATTCCTTACACGCTCGACGAGAGCGAGTTGCCGTTGCTTCTCCCCGAAGTAGATAAGTATTTACCCACCGAAACAGGCGAACCGCCGCTTGGTCGCGCCAAGAATTGGAAGACTAAAGAAGGCTACCGACTCGAACTGAACACGATGCCTGGTTTCGCCGGTTCGTCGGCATATTATCTCCGCTATATGGACCCGCATAACAGTGAAGCCCTTGTTTCGAAGGAAGCCGACGAATATTGGCGCAATGTCGATTTGTATGTGGGTGGAACTGAACACGCTACCGGACACTTGATTTACAGCCGTTTCTGGAATAAATTCCTATATGATTTGGGAGTGGTTTGCGAACAAGAACCTTTCCGCAAACTCATCAACCAAGGTATGATTCAAGGCCGCAGCAACTTCGTTTATCGCATCAAGGATACCAACACTTTCGTGTCGTTCGGATTGAAGAAAGACTACGACGTTACGCCCATCCACGTTGATGTGAATATCGTTAGCAACGACATCCTTGACATAGACCGATTCCGCGCATGGCGTCCCGAATTTGCCGATGCCGAATTTATCCTCGAAGATGGCAAATACGTTTGCGGATATGCCGTCGAAAAGATGTCGAAATCGATGTTCAATGTGGTCAATCCCGACGACATCGTAGAGCGTTACGGCGCCGACACGCTCCGTCTTTACGAAATGTTCCTCGGCCCGATTGAACAGAGCAAACCGTGGGACACCAACGGCATCGACGGGGTTAACCGCTTCTTGCGTCGCCTTTGGGCGTTGTTCTATCGTGGCGACCAATTCCTCATCGACGACTCGAAACCTTCGGCCGATAGTCTGAAATCACTTCACAAGTTGATTAAGAAAGTGTCAATCGACATTGAGAACTTCTCCTACAACACGTCGGTCAGCGCGTTTATGATTTGTGTCAACGAATTGACTCAGCAGAAGTGCCGTAGCCGCGAAATCTACGATTCGTTGCTTGTGGTTCTCGCTCCTTTCGCTCCCCACATCACCGAAGAACTCTATCACGCATTGGGTCACTCGACGTCGGTTGTCGATGCCCATTGGCCCGAATGGAACGAAGAATATCTCAAGGAATCGAAAGTGACCTATGCTATTTCGTTCAACGGAAAAGCGCGTTTCAACCTTGAAATTGACGTGAACACACCGCGCGAGGAAATCGAACGTATGGCTGTCGAACACGAGCAGTCGCAACGTTGGATTGAGGGCAAAACCATCCGCAAAATCATCGTTGTTCCGGGCAAAATCGTGAACATCGTTATCGGCTAAATCCGTAGTCGAAATGCAGGAATAAGTATTAGCCCTGTCAGGTAAGTGATGCCTGATAGGGTTAATCTTTGTTAATTTCTTGCGTGCGTGCGAAAAAATATGAGTGCAAAGGGTGTAAAATTCAAATATTTAGTGTAAATTTGCACTTAATTATGGATATGGGTGAAATATGCCCATCCGTAAGCATCATTTGTAGAAAATATTATTCTGAGAATCAATCAAATAGCAATAATCAACAAAAACATCAAAATAAATTGCTTATGAAAATGAAATTTACAAAAATCGCAATGTGGTCGCTCTTGGTAGCCATGGTATCGCCTTTGACATCCCAAGCAGTCGACTATGATTTGAGCGTTGCCAGAAAGTTCTACATCAACGGAGAGGCAAATCCCGGTAGTACTGGAAAATCTGCAGCAGCGTCAACTAACAAAATGTATGTCGCGCCGACCGACAAAACCGACCTTTATTATGAAACGATGGCTTCATCGTGTTCTCAAGGCACTATTGCATCGGGTTATTCTTCTGGACAACTCGGCTCGGCAATCGCTAACGACGAAGCGGGAAACATCGTTTTCCACGCAGGTGAATATTGGGCATCGGGAACTCCCACCAAATTCACAATTATCCCTGCCGGCGCAACTGGAATGTCCAGCAAAAAAGAAATCACCATCACTTCCCCTGGTGGCCGTTGCGACTTTATACGCGCAACAGGTAACCTCCTAAGTGGTACAGGTTACATTTGGTTTGCCCCCAACGGTACAAAGAAAGTCGTTGCGGCAAAAGTCACCAATGGTGCTTATGTAAGCAACACAACTTATACCGTCAATGGTATGACCAACAACTTCAACAGCGTTTGTTCGGCTTATATGTATGGTTCGAACAAAATGTTTATCCACAACAATGCCGACAGCAAAATGTACGATTGTACGGTCAGCGGTACTACTGTCACCGCAACTGCAATTTCTAAAACTGCTGCTATCGTAAACGTATCTGGCGATTATTGGCAGTCCCTCGTGGGTAACATCATGTTTGAACTCCGTGGTCATAAAATTCTCGTTCGCAGCAATGCCACAGTCAACTCAGGAACTCAATTCTCGGTCATCGATATGACTGACAATGTTGCACTTCACGACAACTTTGCTACGTGGGGTTCGTCAACCACCACTGGCATCGGTGCAACCGGTGTATGGCCCACAATCCTCAAAGAGGATGACAACAATGTCGCCATCTATGTATATTGCCCCACACATGGTTTCGGCAAATACCTTGTTACTGCCACTCCCGCAGGAGCAACCCTCCCCACCGCTCCGGTCAACAACCTCGTGGGAACAGTTGACGAAAACAATGTTGCTTCGGTTTCGTGGTCAGTTCCCACCTACGACACATCCGTTGCAACCATCACAGGTTATTCTGTTACCGTTGGTTCGAGCAGCCCCGTGACCGTAACGGAAACATCCTATCAAGTGGGTGAAATCACAGCATCGACAACCATCAAAGTCGCTCCGATATATGCGCTTATTTCCGACCCGTCGACAACCGGACAAGGAACGGCACAATCCGTAACCCTCAAACCTGCCGGCAATGTTGGTCCTCCGCGCAATCTTTCGATTAAGACTTACGAAGGACGTTCAATCGTTGAACTTGCATGGCATGCACCTGAAGAAGCTTTTGATAAGCCTAACGGATACAATGTTTACCGCGACGGTGTGCTTATCGCGTCGAATATCACCGAAATGATTTTGATTGACTCTAATGTGCCTGAAGGACGTCACGAATATACGGTTGCATCTGTCTATAGCGGCGTTGAATATCCCAATTGCTCGACAAGCATCAACATCACCGTTGACCCGTTCAACACCGCCAATAACGTATATAAGATTGAGGAAATTTACGACTATGGTATCGGCACCGACGTCGCTGCATCGGGTACAGGCTTCACGGGTCTTGACAACCGCGACAACAGCCGCCAAGGTGTAGTTTACGACGGCAAATGGTACATTGCTACCGGTGCCCACCAAAACTCCACCACCGCCGGTATTATCATGTTCGATATCGAGAATCCCCGCGCAGGCGGAACGAAACTCAATCTCACCCCCGAAATCGGACTCGGTCAAACCCCGGGTATCGGTATGGACTCCGCAGGTAACATCTTCGTCCGTGGCTACTACAATACAAGCAGTGTCACAAACTCGAAATACGATGCAGGTGTAGGTCTCGTCAAGGGTGTCGTTTATAAACGCAATGCCAACGGCACGTACGCCAACGGTATTGAAGTTGACCTTACTGGACTCGGAATCGCCACAGAACGCGCAACGGGTGTAGGTCGTTATGACTACTACTACCTCGATGGCAACATCTTCAGTTCAGCAGGCGCAAAACTGCCTATCGCAGCCCAACGCCCCACGAACGGCAAAAACTACTCTTGTATAACTCTCAAGGGCTCGGGTTCAACCGTAACCGCTTCAATCGATTTCAGCGTTGCCACTACAGATCCTTTCACCGCAACAGGTGCTGAATCTTACGCATTCCCCAATATCGAAACTCCGGGCGAATACATCGTACAGGCACGTTCGACTGCTTATGGCGAGTTCGCTTCAGGTGCAACAACAGGTAAAACGCTCTATTCCGGTGAAACGACATGTAACAACTCTGGCGGTACGATGATTAAATGGGGCAACGACCTTCTTCTCATCACTCCTTATTCGATGTATTCCGCTAACAACGGTTCGTTCCGCGTGGCAATTGCCCGTGGCGGCGCACTCGACGACCTTGTTCCGCTGTTGAATATTAACCAGCCCGCAACAAATATTGGTGTCAACTCCAACGGTCTTTGGATGTATGCAGTAGAAAGCGTTGCCGACGAATGTGTATATCTCTACGAATACGTTCCCGGCACACGTTTCGCAAAATACAAAATCACACGCTCGGGTACATATTCATTCCCCGAACCGTCGATTGACATCGAGCCGCAATATGGTGTATCTGCTAACAACCCCGAACGCGACCTCGCTCGCTACAACGCAAACCTCTCTTGGGAACGCCCGAAGACTTCGACCGGTGCATACTGGCCCGAAACTGGTGACAACCCGCTTATTAAGTACGTTGTAAGTGTTGTGGATAAGAACGACAATCCTTACGTTGACGCTGACGGTGTAAGTTACAACAATTACGTTGTAGATGCCACTCAGCCTGAAAACGCCGGTACAATCGTCGAACTCCCGATGATGAAGGACTTCGCCGACAACGAACCTTACACAATTAAGGTTAAAGCCGTGTACGACTTCAGCGGAACGGAAAAAGAATCGTTCGAACGTACGGCAACCAGCCGCTATACCTACGATCCCGTCGCTCCTGGCATCAACGTGATGACTTATCTCAAGCAATGCGCTAAAATCGACCAAGAATGGGTATGGGGCGGACAATCTCACATCGTGCCGTTCTACTACGATATCTATCGCGTAGAAGTGGCTATCGACCGTCCGGAAGGTTACGAAGACAACCAACCTGTTAGTTTCTACACCATCGATGTTTCTAAGGACGGTGGCGAAACTTGGGAAGCAATCCAAGATAAGACCTACGGCGCTATCACCGGTGGTTACAACGGCGCAAGCACCGCAGTTACCACCTATGGAGATTACTATCAAGGTGATTACGACTTCGAAAACAACCGCACCCTCGCTAAGGACGATTCTCAATTCGAGAGCAACTTCTGGTTCTACTACTACGTAGATGTGACCAACGCTGTCAACAACACGCTTTCGGCTACCGACCCGAGCCAAGAGGATCCTATGCAATGGCTCTATCGCGCAACAGCCCACTACGGTTCTTCCGATGAAGTAGAAATCGAAGAAGATGCTAGCCCGGTGGCCCTTTCCGACGCTGTCGTAATTCCCGTCAGCACGAAGGGTATCGCCAAATCGGCATCTTATCAATCGCGTGCCGGTGAAGGCGTGACAGGCGTAAGCGTTGTCGGCGCTACTCCCAACGCTCTCGTGGCTTATCCTAACCCCGCCGAAAGCATTCTCAATGTCAAGGCTGGTAAGGCCCTCGGCGACATCGAAATCTACTCGGTCGCTGGCGCATTGGTTAAGAAAGTCAACGCAGGTGCGTACAACTCCGTAGCAATCGACGTTAACGACCTCGCAGCCGGTGTTTACTATCTCCGCGCAGCAGGTTCGAACACTACAGTAATCAAAAAATAAGCAATTTTAGAATTTGATGAAGTCGGAGGAGGTTGAGGCTGCAGCCTCGGCCTCCTCTTTTTCTAAAAGCCGTAAAAGTCATGAAGCCGATATTCCTTTTGGGATTTATGGGATGCGGAAAATCCACGCTCGGACGCAATGTGGCGGCGATTATGCACATCCCCTTTATCGACCTTGACATTTTTATCGAACAGAGGTTCCACCGCAATGTGCGCGAAATCTTCGCCGAGCGTGGCGAGGACGGTTTCCGTCAAATCGAACGTAACGTACTTCACGAAGTCGGAGATTTTGAGGACACCATTATCGCCTGCGGCGGCGGAACGCCCTGTTTCTTCGACAATATGGACTTCATGAACTCCCACGGCACCACAGTTTTCCTCGTCGGCTCGGAAGAGCGCATCTTCAGCCGCCTGAAACGGGGAAAGCACAAACGCCCGTTGTTGGCGAATCTCAACGACGACGAACTTCGCCTCTATATCCGTCAGAAAATCGAGGAGCGCATGCCCTTCTACGGCAAGGCGCAGCGCCGATTCGGTTCCGACCGTCTTGACTCGGAAGTGCAGGTGGGCGAAACGGCGTCGCGTTTCATCAATGAAATCATTCTAAACAACACTATCCATTCCGAACAATAAAGTTATGGACGAATCCTTGAATCTAACCCCGCAAGAGCAGCCTGTGGCAGTGGAGAACGCCTCAAAAAGGCTGTCGATTGGTCTGCCGGCCTGTAATCCTCACCACGACCGTCGCTTTCCGCTGACTCCAGAAGCCGTTGAAATCCTTATCGAAGGAGGCTACGAAGTTAATATCGAGCGCAATGCAGCCGCAGTAATCCACTACACCGACGAGGACTATACCCGTCGCGGCGCCACAATAGCCGACCGTTCGTCGGTGCTCGCCAGCGACGTCGTTATCAGCCTTGTGGCTTTATCGTCGGCAGATATAGGCCGTATGCGCCGCAACGGTGTGTTGCTTACGCTCTCCGACGCCATCGATTCCAAAATCATTGATAAAGTGCTCGGTCAAAGGCTTACGACGGTATTTCTCGACCTTGTGCGCGACAAGCACGGCAATTACCCCGTCGCCGACCTCCTTGCCGAAATCGACGGCCGCGCAGCAATGATGAAGGCTAACGAACTTCTCGCCGACTCCTGCCACGGCAAGGGTATACTCATTGGCGGCGTTTCGGGTGTGATGCCATGCGAAACGGTAATCCTCGGCGGAGGAATTGCCGCGATGGCGGCTGCCGAATCGGCGGTAGGGCTCGGTTCGATTGTGCGCATTTTCGACAACGACGTGTTCGCTCTCAACAAGGCGGCTTGCGTCATGAGCGGAAAGGCCTGCGGACTGTTCCCGCATCCGAAAGTGCTTCGCACGGCTCTGCAGACCGCCGACATCATCATCGTCGCATCCACATCTATTGATTGGAACGACCTTAATGTGCTGAAATCGGGTGTTGTCATCGTTGATATTAGCAACAAACCAGGCAATATGTTCGCCACTTTGCCGCAATCCGACCTTCTCACCGATTCGCCCTATAAGAACAAGGGTCGAGTCTGCTACGTCAATGCGGGCAAGACCGTACCCCGAACCATCGCCATGGCCTTCGGTTCGGCTGTCCAGCCCATCTTCCGCCGCATCATGCGCGGAGGCAAGGAAATCGTCGATGCACTCACCTCGCGCAAGGAGTGGAAACCCGCCGTGGCAACCCTCGCCGGGCGTGTTACCTGTCGCGAACTTGCAGAACGTACCGGTCTGCCCGAAGTCGATATCAACATTTTCTTAAATCTTTCGTGAGATGGATCGTAGAAAGTTCTATGTAGTGTGGGTGGGGCACAACCCGGGTATTTACGACTCATGGGAAGAATGTCAGGACCAAGTCAAAGGTTTTCAGAGTGCGAAATACAAGGTTTTCGACTCTCAGACAGCCGCGACGGAGGCCTTCCGCGGCGACCCTTCGGAACAAGTCGGTCTAATCAAAACGATAGCCGCTCATCGTGCCGCCGCGGTCAACTACGCCGACTTTCCCGAAATCGTCGCCGACAGTATTGCCGTAGAT
>JAFZPB010000072.1 GCA_017552595.1 Muribaculaceae bacterium | reverse complement strand
CGACCCCTCGACATTCGAATACTATATCGACGACCTCGGAATCAGCAACAAAAGCGTCACCAACTGGCTCTTCAACTCCGCCGCGTTGACCAACATCCTCAACGACACGCGCGACATTTCCGACCTCATCTTCCTTGAAGAAATCCCCTCGGCACGGGAGTATCTCGACATCGTCATCGACGCCCTCCGGCGCCGTTGCCGCCTCGTCATCGACTATCTGCCGTTCACCCGCGCCCTGCCCGACAAAAATGTGGTCATCGAACCGTATATGCTCAAGATTTTCCGCCAACGCTGGTATGTCGCAGCGCGTAACGTCGCCGAAAAACGGGTCAAAACATATTCGCTCGACCGAATCAAAGATGCCCGCATCACGACCCACGAATATGTAATCCCCGAAGACTTCATCGCGTCGAACTATTACCGCGACAGTTTTGGCGTAATCGCCGACGAAAGCGAAGTGAAACACGTCCAGATTAAGGCCGACGCCCTGCTCGCCAAATATATCCGCGCCCTTCCGCTTCACCACTCACAGGAAGAGGCCATCCACGACAAATATTCCATCTTCTCCTATCGAATCCGCATCACCCGCGACTTCGTTGGCGAACTTCTCTCCTACGGGCCGCAAGTCACGGTGATTTCCCCGCCTGAACTGCGCACTATGATACAAACTCAACTCGAAGAATCTTTACAAAATTATACATCACTATGAAAGAAACCGATTATCAACCCGAAACCGAGGTTAAACCCTCGCTTGGCGCACGCATTAAAGCATGGTGCCGCCGCTACCTGACCGTCTCACTCTTTGCCGTTATCGCATTTATGGTTTATATCCTTTTCTTCTCGGATTATTCCATACTTTCGACTTTCGAATTAGAGAACGAACTCACAGAACTTCGCAAGGAAATCAAGCAAAGCCAAGACTCGCTCGAACACTACCGCCAACTCAACAAGCGACTGAAAACCGACGTTGAGACAATGGAAAAGATTGTCCGCGAAGACTACCACATGCAACGTCCGAACGAAGACGTTTATCTCGTCAAATGAACATCAACACTACTCCGACAATGAAAAAGAAACAAACAAAAGAAGATAATCCCCAACCTCGCAAATCCGACCTTGTGATGAACCTCGTCGCGAACATCGGACTGATATTGATAGTGGTCGGAGCGGCGATGCCCCTATTTCACGGTCCGATATTCGTCGCCCAATGTGTTTACGCAACAGGTGCTGCGCTGACGCTCATCGGCCGTCTGTTCGCCCCATATCGCGGCGACAACATCAGGGTGCGCCGACTTTTCAGCATGCAGATTTTTGCCGCTCTCGCATTCGTCGTGGCCGCATTCTTCATGTTCTACGACCAATCCAGTCCGAACGATTGGATAGCGTTCACCATTGTCGGCGCTTTGCTTCAAATCTACGCTTCATTTATGATTCAGCACATTGAAAAGAAGAATGAAGCGGCCGAAAATGACGCAAAAAATCAAAAATAGTGTTAATTCAGCCCGTATAACAAGAATATTGAGTAACTTTGCCGTGCAATGAGTTTTTATTTAACAATCGACCAAGGTAATTCTTCGGCTAAAATCGCCCTTTTCTCCGACTTCGACATCGTCGACAGCCGCCGTGTCGATATTCTTACGGAGCAAGATATAGATGCGCTTGTCGGCAATCGCAAAGTTGTCGCAGCCATCTATTCTTCCGTATCATCCAACGGCGACGCCATTATTTCGGCGTTGGAAAGCAGATGCGACAGGGTGTACCGTATGAGCCACGATTTGCTCATGGCGATTGAAATTGACTATGCACGGCCTGAGTTGCTCGGTGTTGACCGCATCGCTGCATGTGCCGGTGCGGCGGCACTTTTCCCGTTTATCGACACTCTTGTGGTCGATGCCGGAACTGCCGTCACCTACGACTATCTCTCCGCCGCCGAGTGTTTCGTCGGAGGCAATATCGCCCCCGGACTGAAAATGCGGCTCGACGCGCTCCACAACCACACGAGCAGGCTTCCCGAAGTCGAAGTGGTCGGTCCTGAGCCCGAATGGGGCACCGACACCGACACTGCCATGCGTCTCGGCGCGATTCAGGGCGTTGTCGCAGAAATTAAGCACTATGCCGACAAGATTTCTGCCGCAAAAAAGAAAATAATCCTAACCGGCGGAGATGCCGAAATCATCAGCCGCCATCTGCCGATTGACCACGAAGTGGTTCCAAACCTCGTGGATATCGGACTTAACAGCATACTTCTTTCAAATGAATATTAAACGACTTTCTATCCTCATCGTAGCCGCATCTTTAGCGGTAGGAATCGGTGCCCAGTCGGGCGACTACTCAATGTTCGGCTATGGTATTCTCAACGACAATGCGTCGTCGTCGCAGCGTCAGATGGGCGGCGTGGGTTATGCCACAAACAATTCGCGAAACATCAATGTGATGAATCCAGCCTCCTACGCTTCAATCGACTCGCTCACGTTCCTTTTCGACATGGGCATCGACTTGACGGCTATTTGGCAGAAAGAAAACGGCAAAACCGCCAAGAACTTCGGCGGAGGGCTCGACTACATCACTATGGAGGTGCCTCTATCGAAAAGATTCGGCGCCAGCATGGGTTTGGTGCCTTATTCGTCGGTCGGTTACTCCTTCGGCTCATCGATAGATAACGGCGTCCAAACGCGCAGTGGTTCCGGAGGTCTTAATCAAGTCTACCTCGGGTTTAGCGCCAAAACGTTCAAAGGGCTTTCGCTCGGTTTCAACATTTCGTACCTTTTCGGCACCAACCTCGCTGAAAGTTACGCAGTGTCGAACGACGGCGAAACGGCATTGTTCCAAAAGACAATCCAAGTGCGCGATTTCCACCTACAAGTGGGCGCACAATACACCGTCAACCTCAACAAGAAATCGAACGTCACTTTGGGCGCGGTGTATTCACCTAAGAAAACGCTTCTCGGCAACACGTGGGCAACGAAATCGAAAATGAACGACGACGGGTCGTTCACCGATGTCGACACACTCTCCTACGTGTCGCTTAACAGGAACTTCGACTTGCCCCACTCTTTCGGCGCCGGTCTTGCCTACAACTACGACAAACGCCTCACCGCGGCAGTGGATTTCACCTATCAGTTATGGTCGGACGTGAAGTATATGCCCATCGTGCTTGCCACAGACACGCAATTTGCCGACCGCTGGAAAATCGCCGCCGGTGCGGAATATCAGCCCGCTATCCGCGGAAGTTGGCCTCGACGCCTCGTCTATCGTGCCGGCTTTTTCTACGAAGGCGACTACATCAAATTTGGCGACAATCAAGTGAAGAGTTACGGAGCCTCCTTCGGTTTCGGATTCCCGACGGCGAATGGTAAATCGATAGTCAACCTCGGTCTTGAATACCGTCACCGCTCGGCAGGCGACAAATACCTGAAAGAGGACTTCCTCAACATCACGCTCGGATTCAAAATCAACGAAATGTGGTTTTGGCAAAACAAGATTCGATAAATTCCACCGACGATTCGTCCCGATTATGCGGGCATATACGGGCATTGAGGCTATTGCCGTTGCTCGTCGTGGCCGTCGTGGCCGTTCTTGTCGTTGCCGCCTGCTCGGAAGAGAAGAAAAACGTTGTCGGCAACGTGCTTAACCCCGAAAAAACTCCGACAATAGTCACCCGCGACATCGAAACGCTTATCTCCGATTCGGGAATCATACGCTACCGCATCACCACTCCGCTATGGGAAATGTATGAGGAAGCGAAAGAGCCGTTTTGGCGCTTCCCTCAGCACGTACACCTCGAGAAATTCAACGACCTCGGCGTCAAGGACGCGTTTATCGACTGCGACTCGGCACGCTATTTCCGTAACGAACAAATTTGGCGGCTCGACGGACATATAACGATTTCCAACCTTGCGGGCGACAAATTCCGCACAAATCAAATCTTTTGGAACCAACGCGACCGCAAAGTCTATTCCGACTCGTTTATTCAAATCGAACGAACCGACAGAATCATTGAAGGCTACGGCTTCCGCTCTAACGACCAGATGACCGACTACACCGTCTATCGTGTGGCTGGCATTTTCCCCGTCGAAGGATTAAAAACCAACGGTGCGGCCGCAGGACCTGCCCCAACGGGCAGTTACGCCGGCATTCCGCAATCCCGCACCCCTTCGCCTCAAACCGCTCCGACCCCCCCCCAAGAATCTTCGACAGCCCCAAGCGGCTCAACTCCCAATCCATAATTATGCAATATGAATTGACATTATGCATTGTGCATTATGCATTATGAATTTAATAACTCTTAACTCCTAATTTCCCCAGCATGTCCCTCTCTGCCGCCATAATCATCGCAGTAGTTTCCCTGATTTTCTCCGCCCTCTTTTCCGGCTCGGAAATCGCCTTCATCACCTCCGACCGCGTGTCGGTCGAAATCGACATAAAACGCGGAGGACTCGTATCGCGCATCATCGACCGCTTTTACGACAACCCGAGCCTTTTCATCACCACAATCCTCGTCGGCAACAACATCATGCTGGTGGTTTATGGCATGGGGGCTGCTTGGTTGCTCGACAGATGGTTTATCGACGATTGGCAAACGAGCGATGCCGTAAAACTCATTGTCGAGACACTTATCTCCACATTGGTAGTTCTCCTCGTCGGGGAATTCTTCCCGAAGGCCACGTTCCGCATCAACCCTTATAAGTCGTTGCGTCTCATTGCCCTACCGTTATATTTGTTCTATTGGATATTATGGCCCATCTCGAAGTTTACTGCATGGCTATCGTCGGCACTTATGCGACTGTTTCATGTTGATAACGACGACAAAGAATTTGAAGTTATCTCGATAGGCGACCTCAGCCGCTATCTCGAACAGACCATCGACGACCATCCGTCGGACCGTCCCGTCGAGAATGAAGTCAAGATTTTCCACAACGCCATCGACTTCTCATCGACGAAACTTCACGACTGCATGATTCCGCGTAACGAAATCGTAGCCGTCAATATCGACACAGCCACACCCGAGAGCCTCCGCGAACTTTTCACCGCCACAGGCCGCTCGAAAATCATTGTCTATAAAGAGGATATCGACAACATCTGCGGATATATCCACGTCAGCGAATTCCTTCGCGACGCCACCGACTGGAAAGATAAGATAAAGGCTGTGGAATTCGCCCCCGAGACTTTCCTCGCCGACAAGATGATGCGCCGCCTTCTTGCCGACAAACGCTCCGTGGCGGTTGTCATCGACGAATTCGGCGGCACAGCCGGCCTCGTCACCCTCGAGGACCTCGTGGAGGAAATCTTCGGCAACATCGAAGACGAACACGACAAATCCACATCATCGTGGCGCAAAACAGCGCCCGACACTTACGAAATCTCCGGCCGCGCCGAAATTTCCCAAATCAACGACGAACTCCAATTGGATATCCCTGAAGACGACGAATACCAGACAGTCGCAGGATACATCATCACCAACACTGGCTCAATTCCCGAAAAGGGCGAAGTCATCACCCTCGGAGAAAACACGTTCACCATCCTAAAGAAGTCCGCTACACGAATCGAACTTGTCAAAGTGAAAGTTCCCAAGCCCATAGCCGCCGAACCCGCAGAAGAGCAAAAAGTTAATTAATGCATAATTACAAAAGCAAAGAAAATGTCAGATCCTAAAACTAAATGCGACGATGATGAACGAACAGAACGAGGAACAAAGTAAGATTGGCGTTGACAATATGTCAGAAGATGTTCAACATCCTCTGGAAAATCAGAATATGGGCTCAATAGAAGAAGAGTATAATAGTCGTAGAATATCAATTGCAAGAATAATCATTTGGTTTGTTTCTTGTATTCCAATAGTCATAGGAGCATATGTGTGTTCTTTTGGCATATCTGAAATAAGAGATTTAGAGTTCTATTGCTTATGGGGGTTGTCTTTTGCCGTTATTCTTCCACTTGAAATTATTGTTAGAAACGCAAACACACTAATAATACTGGGTTTGTCGGATCTTTCGTACTTTTTCGTGTTATTCTCTCCATTTGTTGGCATTGAGGGTGGATATATATTGGTGATTTATCCGCTTGCGGTGTTTTTGACTGGGTACTGAGGCATAACTAAAACCGAGGCATATAAGAACGTTCATTTCAAACGTTCTTTTTGCACAAAGACCATCAAACTTGTAATTATTTCAACAATAGCAGTCGAGTTATTGTCAATGACAATTGTTGACGGCTTTCCAAACCTGGAGATATCGGTAGGGCTATTGGTGATAGCCGTTTCAGCCTTTTTTGCCAGCACGCCCAAAAGGTTGAGAACAGTTGCAATAGTTTGGTATATTATTCCTCTGATTTTTTCGTGTTGGCAGATTATCGACTATCACCGATGGGAAGCAATCAGCCAATGGAATCCGCTATTGTGGCCAATCAACACTATCCTGCCCATCTTGTGCCGCATCGCCGCATTCAATACAAATACCACAAAATATGAATAGTCGCAATGCATAGAACTTTGTGAATCGTAACAAAAAAGTGAGACTCTAAAATTAATTCAAAACCACAAGGTGCCAAAGGGCCTGTGCCAAACGAAAAACAGCCTCTATGGATTTTTGGCACGATTGGTCCAAAATCCCGCTCTCACACCTCGTAGTCCATGATTTGCCGTGCCAAATCGTGCCAAACGCTCTGGCACGACCATGGCACGACAGCCCGAAAATCTATCAACTTTCCTCTTTAATCTTTATTATTCCTCTTTCAACTTTATACTCCTTCGGAAAATTTTTCAAGGAGATGGTTGAACGAATTCGCGCCCAATCGTTTGACAACGCGGCTAATGGTCACATAAACCGATTCGGCGTCCTTGTAGCCCAACATCGCCGCTATTGTCTTAGATGACAATCCGTAGGCTTTGAGCGAAATCAATTCGATGTTACGGTCGGACAATCCCTCTGATTTTAGTCGGTCAATAAGTCCGTTATACTTCACATTCATAAAGTTTCTAATCACATCTATGATTTTACGCTTTTGTTGTGATGTCATAATGGGCAATCTCATCGCCAACTCATTTTCTTCCGAGCGTTGAATGCCCTTAAATTCGATTTCCGACAATACTGCATCGTATCTTCGAATTATTTCCGTTGTGGCCTTTTTCTCGGTCTCATATTGTTGGTTTAAATCGGCGTTCTTCTTTTCCAATGCGCCCACACGTTTTCTTTGACGAAGAATTAACAACCACGCCGACAATGCCGTCAACAACAGCACAGTCCCGATTATCACGAATATCAACAGTCGCCGAATTGATTCGTTCGTTTTGGCCAGCATTTCGTTTTCGACTTTCTGCTTTTCATGGCGAAGTTCCGCAAGCATCATATTCCGCTGAAGGTTGCCCTCAAGCTGTTTGGTGCGGAATCGGTAGATTTCCTCCATCGTCGTCAAAGCGTCGGTCGTGTGTCCTTCTTTCTTTTGCAGTAGGTATTTCAGGTTTAGCGATTGGGCGTTGTACGGGTTGTCAATACCGAACTTTTCGGCATAATATCGTGCCGAGTCCACTCTGCCGATGCCTAAAAATGAGCAAGCCAAATAATAGTAGGGCTGCTTTGCCGTGAAGTATTGTTCGCCCACGCTTGCCGCCGCTTTGGCGTAATAGTTCCCCTTATTGTTGTCTCCGATATTGCAGTAATATGCCGACAAAGTGCAGTTGCTTAGCGAATAATAGTAGTCGTCATGAATCGCCCTCGACAACTCAATAGCCCTGTTGGCGTAGAATAGGCAGGAATCGTTCAGGGAAGTGCAGTAATAAGAGCCGAGGTTTGAACAGCACACCTCCACTTTCAGAATGTCGCCCGACTTCTCGTAATTATCTATGGCCGACCTCATGTGGCTTATCATCTTTACGCTATCCACAAAAGCGTTTGAAGCGTAATATCGGGCAATGCGGATGTGGGCATATCCACGCCACTGGCAATCGGTGCTGTCCAACAGGTTCAATCCCTTCAAATACCAATCAAGCGGTTCGCCGCTCCCCGTCGTGTCGATATAGTCTTTTACGAACCCCTTATATAAATAAGAACGAGCCAAATAGTTCGCTTCGGGATGTTTTTCGAAATAATTGACTGCACTAGTTATCATTGAGTCGTCGCCGTTACCGATTTGTCGGAGATTCTTAGTCCGGGCGTTTACCATAAGCAGTGAGTATAATGCCAAATCCCTGTCGGAAAGCGAATCGATGTTGATTGCCGACAATATCGCTTCCGCCTTTTCGGCGTTCCGACAATTTTCGTCGCTGTCGGGTACGCATAGCAGACTGTCAGCTGTGGCTATCCTGCGGTCCAAAGCGGTATATCGGTCGCATCCGACAATAACTGTGATAAAAACTGCGAATATTGACAGCAAACTTTTCATAAAAGTGGCAAAAAAGCGTTTACGTGGGGCAAAAATAGTGCTATTTTTCATCTATGACAAAAAAATCCGCGAAAAAAACCTTAACAAATGAGAAAAATCGGTCGAAAAATGCCTTACTTTTTGTCGATAAAAACTCCAATTTTTTAACCAAAAATTTTCACAACACATCCCTAATTTTCAGTATGTTACAATGGATATTCCACCACCGTTTTATGTGGCAAATTTCCAAAGACGATTAAAGTGTTAAGGTTTTGAAAACCTTAACAGATATAACATATTGATTATCAATTTGTTTCAAATTGACTGTTATGGTTTTTTTGTTATAAAAATATTGACATTACAACATTTTTGTGCTTACTTTGTGGCATAATTGATATCTTTAACAAATAATATCATGAATTTTAAAGTTTTATTTTTCTCAGCAGCGTTGGCATTTTCGTTGCCTGCATTCGGTCAATCATTGGTAATTCCGCCTCAAGACCCCGACCCTGGAGGGAATTTTCAAGATGTCTATTCTGATGTAAAGATTTGCATAACCAAACAAAATTATATACCCTTGTTGGTGGATTACAGTATTAACGAACTTATGAAAATTTGTTTTTTATGGCTTCAAAAGACAAATATAAACACTTTTACTAACCGTCTGCTTTTTCGAGTACCATAAAATGCGAAAAACGCTGTTTCATCAAATCAGGCACGGGGTGCGAGTACCAGATAAATTTGACAAAAGCCATATCGAAGTTATATCTTTGTATATAGAAAGTCTTACAAGGCTAATGAATATTTATAACATTAAATTGAATAAAATATGAATATTGAAATTCGGTTTTTAATATAGTTTTAAATAATGATTTTCGAAATGAACATATCAAAAAATGTCGGCTGGCGGGTCGGCGCATTTCTTAAGTCTTATAACAATATAGACGACCCGCTGCCGACATCCCTCTACTCTAACCCCCAAACCAATTTTAAGATTTGTCAACCCTTTATTGG
>JAFZPB010000071.1 GCA_017552595.1 Muribaculaceae bacterium | reverse complement strand
CGTCAGCATAGACGAGGGAGCTGGCAACGACTTAATTAGCTTAAGTTCTGCCGCTAAAAATAATCTTATCGTCTACCGCGCTGGCGACGGCTCTGATACCATCTACGGCTTCAACGCAGATGATACGTTGAGAATAGGCGACGGTACTAATACTTATTCGGACACAGTAAGCGGCGACGATTTAATTGTTACGGTCGGAGAAGGTTCAATCACTCTGCGCGGTGCGGCTAGCCTTTCGACCGTCAACATTAACGGCAAGAAAGTTAATTCCGATAAGCCCTATGATTCGGCAGTTATCATTGACGGCAAGAAGATTACGCTGACGGAAGATTACATTACGCCTAATTTTAACGTTGCAGATTATGGCGAATTACTCATGACGATAGACGCTACGGCGGTTGTTCGCGATTTGAATATTAAGGCAAATGATTTGGCTAATTATATCAAAGGCTCAGAGCAAAACGATACGATAGAAGGCGGCGGGGCGGCTGATACGATTAACGGTAGCGCAGGCAACGATTCAATAATTGGCGGGTCGGGTAATGATTTGCTGTTCGGTGATGATGACGACGACACGTTAAGCGGCGGCGAGGATAACGATACGCTAACTGGTGGCGCGGGCGATGATGTCTTTATTTATACGGCTGGCAAAGATGTTATCGAGGATTACACGCCCGAAGAAGATAGAATTCATATTGCAGAAGGTAAGATAACCAGTTCGGTGATAAGCGGCTCAGACGTGACGTTCACGATAGACAGTAAGAGCAAACTCAAGCTTACAGTTAAAGATGGCAAGTACAAGGCGATAACATTCGTCGACGCGAACGACAAGGAGACTATCTCTGTTCCAGGAGCCGCGACTGTAAATAAATCAAACTATACAGCTCCGACCACTGCTGAATACATTGACGGCACGGCTTGGAAAAAGAACGCGACAATCACTGGCAACACGTCCAACAATACGATATTGGGTAGTGTCTCGTATAACAATACAATTTACGGCGGCGACGGAAACGATTCTATCGTCGGCGGCAAAGTCAAAAATAACTTAAATGGTGGCGACGGAAACGATACTTTGGTTGGTAGCGCGGGCAACGACATGCTCACAGGCAACGAAGGTGCTGATGTTTTTATCTACACTGCGGGCAAAGATGTTATCACGGACTACACGGAAGGCGACGATATAATTTCTCTCGGCGCGGCGACTCTGGAAGACGTTACAGCGACGCGGAGCGGTTCAGATGGCATTTTAAATATCGGAACTGGCACGCTTACCATTAGTAAAGCTAAGGGCAAGACAGTAAAAATTATGGACAAGGACGGCAAAGATACGCTAATAGCTTTCAGCCCCAACGTGACGCTTACAAATGCTAATTCAAGTCTGTTTTCTGCTGATGAAGGTGACGAACAGATAGACGCTTCCGCTCGTACGATTAAGATTCAAATCAAGGGCAATGAACTTGACAACACAATTTTGGGCAGCACGAAAGGCGATACGATTTATGGCGAAGTCG
>JAFZPB010000070.1 GCA_017552595.1 Muribaculaceae bacterium | reverse complement strand
GAGTGGCTCCAAAGGATTTGGAAGTTCGACTGATTGGAATAGTCGGCGTCGCCCTTGTCGCCGAGGATTGTCTTCAGGAAACTGATGTCGAAATTGCCCGAATACCTATATCGTTTGACGTAGTTCGATCGAGCATGCAGGCCCCACGAGCCGTGTGTGTAGAGTTCGCCTGTCAAAGCGAGGTCGATATTGTCGTTGATGGCGAAGTAGTAGCCGCCGTCTTTGAGATAGAATCCTTGCTGGTAGTCATCGCCGAACGACGGGAAAATCACGCCCGACGAATATTTTTCGCTGAAGGGGAAATAGCCGAACGGGACGGCGAGGGGCAGGGGCAAGTCCTCAAGCACGAGATATGCCGGCCCGGTTACGATGTCCTTTTTGGGGCGGACTTTCGCTTTGGTCAGTTGGAAGTAGAAGTGGGGATGTTCGTGGTTGGAGCAGGTGGTGTATCGGCCGTTGGCGAGGAAATAGTCGTCGTTTTCCATTTTCTTGGTGACGCCGCCGGTGAGATAGCCTTCGCCCTGCTCGGTGATGAGGTCGGTGAGGTAGCCGCGTTGGTTCTTGAAGTTATAACTCATCTCCTTCGACTGATATTCACCCGATTTGTCCTTAAAGACAGGCGTTGACTGCGGTTTGCCCAACGAGTCAAGCACTCCTGCGGCATGGACAATGCTCTTGTCCATATCCATCTCCACCATGCCCGACTTGAGGTTGACGTCGCCGTAGGTTATCTCGCCGTTGCCGTACATATAGGCGTTGGTTTTCCCGATGAGAATCATCGAATCTTTGGCGGAGAACTGCACGGGATTGTCGAGGTCGACTTTTTCGCGGCGGAGTCGCGACCTGACGGAATCGATTGTCAGGGGCTTTCTGACGAGTAGGGCGGAGGTGTCGGCGGTTTCGGAATCGACGGCCGAAAGCACCACATCGCGGAGAGTCAGAGAATCGGCCTTGATAATACGCCCGCCTACGCCGTCGCGTTGGCTCTGCGAACGAGTCAATCCTGTGCCTATCAGGGCAAAAAAGAATGCTAGCAATATGTAAACAGAGCCTTTCTTCAAATTTGAGCCTATTTGGGCACAAATTTACAAAAAAATCGCCACTTTCGCCCCTTCCCCGCGTTAAATAATGTTCTAAGCCTGAAACGATTCTTAAAAACGACGCTGCGATATTATAACAAAGGCGGCCGTCAACCGAAGTCGAAAGCCGCCTTTGTTGTTGATAAAATGTCGGTTTAGTCGTCGATGTCAACGACTTGGAATGTTCGGCTGTATTCGATTTCAATCCCGTTGTTGAGTTTCACCTCATAGCCGCGAAGGTTCCTGTCGAGTTTGAGGATAATCGTGCCGGGGAATGTGGCGTGAACGTGGGCCTTGATTTGTTCGGGAATCAACGCAGTGGGAACTTTCGATGTCTTGCAGTTGAATTCTTTCCAGTTGCCCTGTTTGTCAAATTCAACTTTTTCGCCGCTTTCGTAAACAACCGTGTAGTCGTCCCAGTCCATTGTGACAATCAAAGGCACTTTTTCGGCAAAGTGCTTTTTGAGAAGCGTTTGTGCTTGCTGGGGAAGTTGGTTGAAAGTAATCACTTGGTCGTGGTCGGCTTTAGCGCTGAAGCAGAAAGCAACCATAGCCGCCAATACGAATAATAATTTCTTCATTTTTCGTGGAGATTTGTAAGTAATTGAAAATATTTGTCTTTAATCGTCCATTTCCATCAACACGCCTTGATGGTTGAATTTCAGGTCGAGGTCGGTGGCAAGTTCAACTTCGTAGCCGTAACTCTCTTTGTCGATTTTGATAATGGGGACGGCGGGGAAGTTCGTTGCCACATAGGTGGCGATGTTAGCGGGAATGAGCGTGGCGGGGATGGGAGCCATGCGAGATTCCACTTTGTCCCACACGTTGTCGGTGTCGAAACTAATCATCGTTCCGTCGGCGAGTGTCACGT
>JAFZPB010000069.1 GCA_017552595.1 Muribaculaceae bacterium | reverse complement strand
GCTATGGCGACTATTACGACGGCAATCAGGACACCAACGCCATCACATATCTCACCCTCGCCAACCGTCTTATCCACCAAGTTAACCCCCACGCCATCACTATCGCCGAAGAAATGTCGGGTATGCCCGGACTCGCTCTCCCCTTCGAGAAGGGCGGCATCGGCTTCGACTACCGTATGGCGATGGGAATCCCCGACTTCTGGATTAAAACCCTCAAGGAAACGAAGGATGAGGATTGGCACCCGGGCCACATCTATTGGGAACTCACCAACCGCCGCCAAGACGAAAAGACTATCTCCTACGTCGAAAGCCACGACCAAGCGCTTGTGGGCGACAAGACGGTGATTTTCCGCCTTATCGACGAAAAGATGTATTGGCACATGATGGTCGACGACGACGATATGACAGTGGCGCGCGGCATCGCCCTCCACAAGATGATTCGCCTCGTCACGGCATCCACCATCAACGGCGGCTATCTCAACTTCATGGGCAACGAATGGGGACACCCCGAATGGATTGACTTCCCGCGCCTCGGCAACAACTGGAGTTACAAATATGCCCGACGCCAATGGGACCTCGTCGACCGCGATGATTTGAAATACAAATACCTCAACCGCTTCGACAACGCCATGATTGCCCTCATCAGCGGCATGCGCCAGTTCTCGCGCCGCCGGCTCACCTGCATTTGGGACAACGACGGCGATAAAGTGTTGGCGTTCACCCGCGGCGACCTTGTTTTCGTTTTCAACTTCTCGCCCGACAAATCGTATTCCGACTACGGCCTGCTTGCTCCTAAGGGGGCCTACGAGGTGGTGCTCTCCACCGACTCGGCAGAATTCGGAGGTTTCGGCAACGTCGATGAATCGACGGTGCATTTCACCCAGTTCGACCCGCTCTACAGCCCCAAAGGCAAAGAGTGGCTCAAACTCTACCTCCCCGCCCGCACGGCTCAAGTCCTCCGTCTTAAAGACAAATAGAATCAACTCCTTAAATCCGATACCGTTATGGATATTAATCTGCCAAAGAAGCCTGATGGGACTACCGAACATCTTCTCTCGGGAGAAAACCGGCTGGTGACCATCATCGGAGCGAACGGCGCCGGCAAAAGCCGTTTCACTTCGAACGTGATTTCCAACCTCGACCCTAACCACACCTACCGCATATCGGCACTTTCGGCATTCTATGTCAGCGACAAACCCGACACTTTGCCGCGCTCCATCGACAGCCAGTATGCTGCGATAATCGAGAAATCGTCAATCCTGCGCGACTCGGCGGTCAAAAATTTCGACCGTATGATTGCGATTCTCATCAACGAGGAATTGCTCAATCTGATGGCCTACAAGGTGGATTCTTTCGGCGAGACTCCCACCAAGCCGTTGCCGCCGACGCGCCTTGACACGCTTATCACCAAGTGGCAGGAGATTTTCCCCGACAACAAAGTGCTTCATCGTCAAGGCAAACTGATTTTCACACGCCGCGACGACAAAGACGAATATTCGACGACGCGCCTGTCGATGGGCGAAAAGGCGGTGCTTTACTATATCGGCGCCACTATTCTCGCCCCCAAAAACGCTGTCATCTTCGTCGATAATCCCGCCGAATTTCTCCACCCGTCAATCCAGCATATCGTCTGGGACACGGTGGAAGAATTGCGCCGCGACTGCTCGTTTATCTACACCACCCACGACCTCGATTTCGCATCGACACGGTCGGAAAACACGACGATTTGGGTGAGAAGTTACGACCCCGCCACGACCACCTGGGACTACTGCGTTCTTCCGCCCCACTCCACGCTTTCCGACGATATTTACATCTCAATCCTCGGTGAACGCAAACCGGTGCTGTTTATCGAAGGCGACGAAACCCACTCCATCGACGCCAAACTTTATCCGCTGATATTCCGACGTTTCGCCGTCAAGCCGCTCGGCTCGTGCGACAAGGTGATTGAGGCGGTGCGGTCGTTCAACGATTTGAAGGCTTTCCACAACACGGATTCTTATGGCATCGTCGACCGCGACCGACGCAACGACGAGGAAGTGGAATCGCTCCGCAGACGCAAAATCTTCGTTCCCGACGTGGCTGAAATCGAGAATATCCTTATGCTTGAGGAAGTAATCAAAGCCGTAGCAAGGACTCACCGAAGAAATCCCGAAAAGGCATTCGAGGAGGTCAAAGAAAAAATCGTCAACCTTTTCCGGCAGCAAGTGGAGGCGCAGATTATCGAGCATACCCGCCATCGGGTGAAACGTATCACCCAAACGGTCATCGACCACAAAGCCGACGACATCGAAGGCATCAAGTCGTATATTTCCAACCTTAACGCCATTATCAAGCCCGACGAAATCTACAACGACATTTCCGGCAAATTCAGATATTATGCCCAAAAGGGGGATTATCAGTCAATTCTGCGGGTGTTCAACCACAAACAGATGATTTATCAGAGCAACGTGGCTTACCTGACGGGCGTCAACGACCGTGGACACGCAAAATCGCGCAACCGCTATATCAACGCGATAATCCGCATTCTCAAGTCGAACGACGAGAACGCGCACATCATCCGCAAAGCGATTGAGCGTTGTTTCCAACTTAATATTGACTGAACCCGTAACGTCTTTACTACGAATTTCTATTTTTTGTAGCGGCGGGCTTTCTTCTTGGGCTTCGCCTCTTGAGCATTGACGATTTCAAGACATTCCGCCTCGGTGAGCGCATCGGGGTCGGCGACAGTGCGCGGAATCTTGTAATTTGACTTTTTGTAGGAGATATACTTCCCGAATCGGCCGTTGAGGATTTGAAGGTCGGGATTGCTGTCGAATGTCTTGACGATACGGTTGGTTTCGGCTTCGGCCTTGGCGTTGATGAGTTCGACGGCTTTGTCAAGGTCAACATCGAGCGGGTCGATATCCTTCGGAATGGATGCGAAAGTCTTGCCGGCTTTAACGTATGGACCGAATTTGCCGATTGCCACGCTCACTTCCTCGCCGTTGTGTTCGCCCAGGACTTTGGGGAACGAGAAGAGGTCGAGGGCTTCTTCGAGTGTGATTTTGCCGACTGACTGGCCCTTGCGGAGCGAGGCGAAACGGGGCTTCATGCCGTCGCGGGCTTCGCCTATTTGCACGAGTGGCCCGTAGCGGCCGATTTTAACGAATACCGGCTGACCCGATTTGGGGTCGATGCCCAATTCGCGTTCGCCCACCTTGTGTTCGAGGCGAAGGTTGGAAACACGTTCCACATCGGGGTGGAACATGTCGTAGAACTCGCGAATTTCTTTAGCCCACGGAAGGCGGCCTTCGGCGATGTCGTCGAATTTCTCCTCCACGTTGGCGGTGAAGTTATAGTCGAGGATTGTCGGGAAATATTCGGTAAGGAATTTGTTGACAATCTCGCCGATGTCGGTGGGGATGAGTTTGTTGCGGTCGGCGCCGTAGGTTTCGGTGCGCATGGCGGATGAAATCTTGCCGTCCTTGAGCGTGAAGGTTTTCATCTTCATCTTTTCGCCCTCGCGCGAACCTTTTTCGACATATTCGCGAGATTGGATTGTGGAAATCGTCGGCGCGTAGGTCGAAGGGCGGCCGATGCCGAGTTCTTCCATACGCTTGACGAGCGATGCCTCGGTGTAGCGGACTGGCTGCTGGGTTAGGCGTTGAGCGGCCTTGATAGCCGATGCCGTCAGGATGTCGCCTTTTGCCAACGGAGGCAGAACCGCCTCGACTTCGCTGTTTTCCGCAACATCGTCGACGCCTTCGATATATACGCGCAGGAAGCCGTCGAAGATGATGGTTTCGCCCGTTGCGACGAATGTCTCGTTGCGTGTAGAGGGGGCGATGTTGACGGTTGTCTTTTCGATATTCGCGTCGGCCATTTGCGAAGCGATTGTACGTTTCCAAATCAAGTCGTAGAGGCGCTTTTCCTGCGCGGTGCCGTTGATGGTATGGGCGTTGATATATGTCGGGCGGATGGCTTCGTGGGCCTCTTGAGCGCCCTTGGATTTCGTTGTGAACTTGCGGACACGCAGATATTCTTTGCCGAGCGTATTGGTGATTTCATCGGAAATCGTGGCGATGGCGAACGACGAGAGATTGACGGAATCGGTACGCATATAAGTAATGTGTCCGGCTTCGTAAAGGCGCTGAGCCACCATCATCGTCTGGCTGACGGTGAAACCGAGTTTACGTGCAGCCTCCTGTTGGAGCGTGGAAGTTGTGAACGGGGGCGCCGGTGACTTTTTCAGCGGCTTGACGGTCACGTCGGTGATTGAGAACGTGGCGTTGATAAGGTCCTCGAGGAATTTGCGGGTGGCGTCCTCGTTGGGCAGACGAGTGGAAAGTTCGGCTTTCACCTCCTGCCCGTCGGCAGTGGTGAAGACGGCCGTCACACGGAAGTATTCTTCGGGCTTGAAGTCGCGAATTTCCTGCTCGCGGTCGACGATAAGGCGCACTGCCACCGACTGGACGCGGCCAGCCGACAGCGACGGCTTGATTTTCTTCCAAAGGACGGGCGAGAGTTCGAAACCCACGATGCGGTCGAGGACGCGGCGTGCCTGTTGGGCATCAACGAGGTTGAGGTCGATATTGCGCGGGTTCTCGATGGCGTTGAGGATGGCGTTTTTCGTTATTTCGTGGAAAACGATGCGGCGAGTGCGGTCGGGGTTGAGTCCGAGGGTTTCGTAAAGGTGCCATGCGATGGCTTCTCCTTCGCGGTCCTCATCACTTGCGAGCCATACAGTCTCGGCTTGGGCGGCACTGCGCTTGAGCGACTCCACGAGCGACGCTTTATCGTCGGGGATAACATAGATGGGCTCAAAATCGTGGTTGACGTCGATGCTGAAACTCTTTTCTTTGAGGTCGCGGATGTGACCGTAACTCGACATCACCTTGTAGTCCTTTCCGAGGAACTTTTCTATTGTTTTAGCCTTTGCGGGCGACTCGACTATTACTAAATTTTTCTGCATAAATCTTAGTGCGTTCTGAAATCAGCCACAAAGGTAGAAAAAATTTTACGAAGGGGGCAAAATTTTCAGAAAAAACTTCAAACTAATGCGTAACAAGCCAGAGAGGAACGAAGAATTAGGAATCGGGAACTATTTCTTAAGCAAAACAATTCCCGATTCCTAAATCATAATTTCCAACTCTAATTAGTAGTGGAATGAACTGCCGCCGAGGAATTCGCGGAGAAGGCTCGTGGAGGGGATGTTGTCGTCGAGAATTGGCGAGAACGAGGCGAGGAAACGCAACAGGCGGTAGGCTTCGCTGTATTCGGGCACATCGTGGGGAATGTCACGCAACAGTCGATAAGCGTAGTCCCTCATGACGCCCACCTCGAATAGCAACGAGGAGTTGAACATGCTGTCGGCGTTTTCCTGGAACGGGAAAATCCATTTTTCCTCACCGCGGCGCACCGATGCCCAGCGATGGATGGTTGACGATGCGGAAGTGCCGCGATATTTCGCGTCACGGATAATGCGGCGCAACAGTCGGTTGTCGGTAGTGGGAATCCAACTATGGTCGTCAATCGACAGCGAAGTGAGGGCGGAAACGTAGATTTTGAATTTCATTTCCGGAGCGATTTGGGCGGTAAGTTCGGGATTCAATCCGTGAATTCCTTCAATAACCAGAATCTTGTTGTTTTCAAGGCTTATTGTCTCTCCACCCTGCGGGTCGTTTTTGCCAGTTTCGAAATTATATCGGGGCAGAGTGACTGTTTCGCCGGCTATGAGGCGGCTGAGGTCGGAATTGAAGCGTTCGACGTCGATGGCATACAACGACTCATAGTCGTATTCGCCGTTCTCATCAACCGGAGTGCGGTCACGGTCGACGAAATAGTTGTCGAGCGAAATCAGGCAAGGCACAATGAGATTCGTGACAAGTTGAATTCCCAACCGCTTTGAGAAAGTGGTTTTGCCCGATGACGAAGGACCAGCCACAAGCACGATTTTCGCACCGCCTTCATGGTATCGACGTGCGATTTCATCGGCTATGGCGGCGATTTTCTTGTTGTGGAGGGCCTCAGCCACATTGATAAGAAGTTTTGTCTTGTTCTTGCTTACCACTTGGTTGAGTTCGGCCACATTGCGGACACCGATAACGTCGTTGAAACGCAGATATTCGTCGAATGCCTCTTTGACTTTCTCGAGATTCGAGGAGGGTGCGGGGACGGTGTCGTCGGAGGGGTTGAACGCATAGAGCATAAAACCGTCTTTGTAGGGCATCAGGTTGAAGACATCGATATAGCCAGTCGAAAGCGCGAGTTCGCCGTACAAAGAATCGAACACGCCGTCGAGTTCGTAGAAAACCGTATAAAGCGAACGGAGCGAGACGAGGAGTTTCACTTTGTCTTCGAGGCCCTGTTCTTTGAACAATTGGAGAACATGGCTGGTGAGCCTTTCGCGGCGCACGAATGGGAAATCCTGCGCGACGATTTGACGCATATATCGGAAAAGTCGTTCCACCAGTTCTGGCGTACACTCCACTCCCGACAGCCGGCAGTAATAACCATAGCCCATAGAGTGGGCGATTCGTAAGCGGGCGCCAGGACAGAGGTCGTGGACGGCCTTGTAG
>JAFZPB010000068.1 GCA_017552595.1 Muribaculaceae bacterium | reverse complement strand
GATGCGATAGGCACAACCACACATTCGGCATCATAGTCGAGCGCGTCAGTCTCGAACACACTGCTGACGATAAGCGAATCGGCACGGAACGCAGCCGCAGGATTTGCGGGATTGATTCGGCCGGTACGGCGGGGCGTGTAAAGTCCTACATATTGGTAATAACTCGGGTGGGCTTGAAGTCGATTCGCAACGCCCACGCTCAGCGATGCGTATTGGTATGCCGAATCTGCAAGAAGATAATCACCGTCGATTATGGTTTTGTCGAAACCGGTGACTTTTGCGAAAAGGCTGTCAACTCCAATCATCCTGACAGGCAATTGCAGACCGTTGTAGATGGCAAGAGCCTGCTCCTCAAGAAGTATTGTGGCACATTCCACACCCTTTGCAGCAACGACGATTTCCATCAACGAATCCGCGTTTTCAATCACCTTCCCTTTAGCCGGCGACACACGCACTTGCGGCGTAATCGAAGCGATATGGCTTTCCGCAAGTTTGCCGAACCCGTTGAAAACCGACATGACGCACACGATTGCGGCCGTGGCGACAGCCACGCCCAGCACCGAAATCACCGAAATCACATTCACCGCATTTCGGCTCTTCTTCGAGAACAAATATCTTAACGCAACCTTTAACGAAAACATCAGTCAACAATTTTATCGTTTCTTTTCTGCTTTGTAGGCTTCGATGGTGGCTTTGAGGCCTTCTTCGAGGGAGAAGCGGGGGTTGAAATTGAAGTCGGTTTTGGCTTCGGTGACATCGCAATTCCAGTTGCGCTGGCGCATGATTTTGTATTTGTCGCGGTTGAGTGTGCTGGGACGCATACGTATTGCTCCCCATTTCTCTGCTACCGTCGATGCCAAACGTGCCATCCACAATGGCAATTTTATGGGTATCACCCACTTTTTGCCTAAAAGCCGTGCCACGATTTCACGGAATTCTTTCTGCGTATAAGCGCGGTCCTCGGAGATGATGTATTTTTTCTTAACGGTGTCGGGCGATTCGACGGCGTCGAACATGGCGTTGACCAAATCATCGACGTAAATGAATGTCAGCACTTGTTTGCGGTAGCCAACACCGAAATCGAAATGCCGGTCGATACATTTTATCATCATGAGATAGTCCTGTTCGTGAGGGCCGTAAACTCCTGTGGCGCGGAAAATCGTGTAAGGGATTGCAGCGCGTGTGGTGAGTTCGATTTCAGCGTTGATTTTTGACACTCCATAGGCGGTGTTGGGCATCGGAATCGAACGTGCCGTGAATGGCTCGTAGTTCTTTTCGTCGCCCACGCCGAGCGCGCTTAGGCTGCTCATATAGAGAAATCTTTCGGGAATCTTGTCAAGTTCGGTGATGACGTCGAGAAAGCGTTTGAGATAATCGTGGTTGATGAGGTTGAAGGCTGAAAAGTTGATGCACTTAGTCGCACCGAGGTTATAGATTATATAGTCCCATCGTTCGCCTTCGGGCATGGCATCGGAGATGGCCTGCCGCATAGCCTCTATATCGTCGTAGTCGAGAACGAGAAAATTCAGCCGCGGGTCGTCGAGATAGCGACGTGAAGTGGATTTTCTGACGGCAGCCCACATTTCGTAGCCTCTATTCAACCCTTCGCGGGCGATATGGCCGCCGATAAATCCGCCGGCACCGACGATAAGAACACGTTTGCTCATGATTGTCCGTTATTTTGATGTTTTATATTTCGTGGATGGTGAAGCATGATTTCCTCGCGCAGGCGAGTGCTGTCGAGGTGTAGGTAGATTTCGGTGGTGGCGATGCTTTCGTGGCCGAGCATCATTTGAATTGCACGTAGGCTCGCGCCGCCTTCAAGAAGATGGGTGGCGAAAGAGTGACGAAGGGTGTGTGGCGAAATAGTTTTTTTGATGCCGGCTGCTTCGGCAAGACTTCGCACGATGTAGAAAATCATAACACGGGTGAGCCTTGCGCCTCGACGGTTGAGGAAAAGATAATGTTCGTTGCCAGGCTTTACGCTGAGTCTGCCAGTCGTCAGATATTCTCGAATTTCATCAACAGCCACAGCCGACAAAGGCACCATCCGCTGCTTGTTGCCCTTACCTTCGACAATAAGGTATCCTTCGTCGAGAAAAACACGGTTGAGAGTCATATCCACCAGTTCCGACACGCGAAGACCGCTGCCGTAGAGTGTTTCGATGATAGCGCGGTTGCGTTGTGCTTCAGGTTTTGACAGGTCGATGGCCGCCACCATCGCATCGATTTCTTCCACCGTCAATACTTCAGGTAGATGCTGCCCGATATTGGGTGCAGGAATAAGAAGTGTCGGGTCTGTGTCAATGTAATGTTCGAGGAGAAGAAAGTGAAAAAACGATTTCATGCCCGAGATAACGCGTGCCTGCGAGCGGGGCGAAATGCCAAGGTCGCGTAGGCTTGCCGCGAAAGCGTCGAGGTCGGCCTGTGTGGCCTCGTTAACGGCAACATTACAATCGTCAAGGAATGTGAGAAGATGACGCAAGTCGGTGGAGTATGACTGGCGGGTATTGTCGGATAGCCCCCGTTCGAGCCGCAGATAGGAATCGTATAGCGCCATAAGGCGCGGCTGGTCGGGAACGGGTCGCATAGTTGTCAGAATGAAATGTTGAAATGCTGCAGGGGCAGATGTCGCAAGCCAACGAGGATGAGGGTGTAATCGTTGGAAAACGACATTCCGTGATTCATTAACGGCTTAAATTCACGCCAGAGTTGGCCTGCGGTTTCGTCCTTGGCGATGTTGCGCAGAATTACCACACCTTCGCGGTCAAGAACGATTGTGAGAAGGTCCTTGACGGTGGTATAATCCTCCGTGCGGAAAGTGTTTATCAACACGAAGGGGCGTTTTCCCTCGCTGACGGTAAGGTAATAGTCGAGGGCCTTGGGTGTGTTGTTGATAATGTTGATGCGAGAGCGGAAATCGGCAGTGATTTCGTCGTAGATTTCGGGATATTTATTGTCGCACATATCGATTGTCACCCTTGAAAGGCTCGAAACGTCGAGCATAGCCGTTGTCGAAACACCATAGGCGGTGCCCAACTGCAGAATATGGTCGGGCGTGAAATAGCAGGCTATGCGGAACAGGAGTTTGGCATTGCGCGAGGAAATCACTTTCGGGTGGTTTTTATCGAGTTTGCCCGAAAGAGCATAGGCTTTTTTCCGTCGTCGTTTAATGTCGGTGTATGCGTAGTAGTGGTTACGCTCGCGGAGCACCCGCAAGATGAAGTTGAAGGCGAACGGCGAATGAATTCCGAAGCCGCGGCTCCGTTTAATCCGGTTAAAGACTGTGTAGTAATGCCTAAATCTCCTCATAATTGTCAGTGATGTTAGATGGTTTTGCCTTGACCGACAGCACGATTGCCGCGAGCAACGACAAGTAAATCAAAATAATTGCCACACGGGCGATATTGACCATCGAGTGAATCGAGTCGGGCTCGAATCGCATCGAAATTGTGTGGCTTCCTGCCGGGACCTTCATGGCGCGAAGGATATAGTTGACTCGTCCGATTTCGGCAGCATTGCCGTCGATTTCGGCTTTCCAGCCCCACGGGAAATAGACCTCGGAGAATACTGCCACGCCGCCATGCGCCGAATTGACATGATATGTCAGGCGGTCGGGAGCGTATGTGGTCTCGAAGATGGTGTCACCTGGTGTTTTCGGCGCCGATGTGCCAAGTACTTCGGCGAATTTACGGTCGGCGACCGCAGCGTCGGCGAGTGTCAGGTTGTCGATTGCCGCCATTTCTGCGTCAGCGTTATCCACATAGTCGATTCGGTCGATAAGCCAAGCGTTGCCCATCGCACCCGGATTCAACATAGCGGTAGTGTCGTCAGGGATGATATAGCGGGCGTTGAGCATATCGCATTTCTGCTGGCTTAGGTTGTCGAGAATGTCCTGATAACGTGTAAGTTTCGCGGCATGATAGCCACCGATTGTTTTGTGATAATAAGATGGCCAGGCCTCTTGCATGTGGGCGATGTCGGCAACACGATAGTTTTGCGTGGTGTCTTGAAGAATGGCGCGGTCAATGTCGCGCATGGGGAACATATCGGCAGTATTGACCGACGGAGCCGATGTGAAACTGTCGTGGCTGACGTAGCGTTTATCGACGGCATAAAGGTCGATAAGTGTTAAAATGCCTATAATAGCCACACCGACAGCGGGTTTCATCCGTCCCTTTAACATAAAGAACAACGCAATGCCGGTGAATCCGACAAACATCATCGAACGCAACGAGTCGCTTGACACGATGCTCATTCTGACGCTTTCAACTGCGGCAAAAACCTGCGGATATTGGCTGATAGCCGCGCCATAGCCTTCCGTCTCCTGACTGCTGAGGAACGAACCGTAAAATTCGGGGAACATCACGCCTATCAAGCAAAGCGCGAACGTCACGCCGAAGCACCAGAAGAATTCGTTGCGGTATGCTTTCAACGGCTCAGGCGTGTCGATGATTTTTTTGAGAGCCAAAACAGCCATCAACGGTATTGTGAATTCTGCGATGACAAGTATCGACGCGACCGTTCGGAACTTGTTGTACATCGGGAAGTGGTCAATCATAAAGTCGGTGAGTGACATAAAATTGTGGCCCCACGACAGGAAAATCGAAATAACCGTCAAAATCAGCAGAGTCCACTTCAGCGGACCACGAAGGATTACGCACCCCAAAAGGAACAAGGCGAAAATGGCTGCGCCCACATATACGGGGCCGTTGGTCATCGGCTGGTCACCGAAATATTGCGGGAACTGCGAAAGCGCCATGGCATCTTCTCCGCGAACACTTCCGCTCGTGATGGCACGTTGTCCAGCAGGCGAATCGTAGAGCGAGAGGAAACGGTTTTGACCATGCTCGGGTTTAATCGTCGCGCCGCCTTTTACGTTGGGAATCAACAGTGTGAATGTCTCGTCAACACCGTAACTCCAAGCCGTGATATAGTCTTTGTCAAGGCCTTGCGACGTTGCGTTTGCGTCGCCCGCCTTTGTCAGTTCGGAGTGCCCGCCACGCATTGTCAGTTTGCTGTATTCTAGAGTGTTGTATAGGCTCGGCAAGTTCGCTGCAACCGCCAAACTCGCCGCCACTGCGAGGACGCCCGTGGATTTAGCCCAACCGACAAAATTCTTGTTGCGAAGGGCGATGATGAGATACGCAATAGCAAGTCCGAAGATGACGAACATGAAATAGTAAGTCATCTGCGGGTGGTTGGAGTCGATTTGCATCATGGCGAAAAGGGCGGTCAACGCGCCGCCAAGCAAAAGGCGACCGCGATAGCAAAGAACGATTCCGGCGATTGTCGGCGGGATATAGGCGAGGGTTATGAATTTCCAAATGTGTCCCGCACCGATGATGATGACGAAATAACTCGAAAAACCGTAGGCAATTGCTCCCACAAGCGCCAACGGCCAACGCACTCGCATTACTACGAGCAGGATGAAGAAGCCGAACATCATCATAAAGAGCAGATTGGAGGGCGACGGCAGACCGAGACCGTAAAGGGTGTTGACCCATCTCATAAGCGAGTTCGACTCATAGGTGGGCGAAATTTGGAAGGCTGGCATCCCAGAGAAAAGTGAATTTGTCCAGAAAGATTTGATGCCCGTAGCACTCTCGTAGGCTTCAATTTCCTGCCCGTTGGCGATGCCCTGCTGGGTGTCGTGCTGCTGAAGCACGTGACCCTGCATCGCGTCGGGCGCAAAGAACGCCAACGCTATCAGCGCCATTATCGCCATCGAAACGAAGAAACCAATCGTCTCTTTGTTTTTCAGAAAAGATATTATGCGTTGTTTCGGGGAAGAAACAGCGGATGATGATTTTTCGTTTTTATCACTCATTTCCTTATGATTCTTTTACAATACAGCGTAGAACAGGCTTCATACGAGCCTATTTGGCCGTAAAAATACAACAAATTCTTCTACTTCCAAAATTCTGCCTGCCCGATTAAATTTTTTTTACAAAAATTTACCCTAAAATGCTATTTTACTATTATTCCTATCGCTTTTAGTATTACCTCTTTCCCTCATATTTTTGGCGGATAAAGAAATAATTCTTAATTTTGCGACGGAATATAATTATGCGGTCTATGCCGCCCATATAACTACTCGAAAATGACAACAAACAAAAAAGTCAACAATAACGCGATTGCCGCCCTCGTTTTGGGCGGGATTGCCGTGATTTCCTGTTTTATCAACGTGTTGAACTGGTTTTTCTGGGTGTTCGCCATCATCGGCGTTTACTTTGCGGTAAAGGCAATGAACGGCGGTGAAAAGAAACTCGGATTGATTGCCATCGGACTGTGTTTATTGTCGATTGTCATCTATGCGGTTATTCGCTTGTGGCCCAAATCGTCGGGCGACGATGAGGGCATCGACCCCAAGCAAGAAGAGCAATATCAACAGATAGTTGACAGCGTCAATTATTATGATGTGACCGAAGACCCGCAAGAGGTTGTCGACCAAGCGCCGAAAACCGAAGTGCTCCCCGAAGAGTCGTTAGTCGAACCTGAATCTACCGAAAACGAGCCTGCGGCAGAAAAAGAAGAACCTGCCGATAACTCGAAAGAGGAGACTGACCCCGAATCCCAACCGATATTCGAATAATCCCGTTTTCTCATCCACAATTTACGTGTTTTTACTAAGTTATCCGCACAAAATGCGTTTTTTTGAGCAAAAATCGTTCGATATTTAAATAATATTACTAAATTTGTACGTTAAAATTTTTTAAAAGATAATTCAATTTATTAACCAATTAAATTTTTCATTCAATTATGGCAAAAGCATCATTAATTCTTGGTATTATCGGTCTTATCCTCGGTATCCTTCCCTTCATTAGCGGTTGGTTTATCATCCTTGCATGGCTCGGTTGGATTCTCGTTGCTGTAGGTCTCGTTCTCGGCATCGTTGCTCTCGTACAGAAGAAAGACAAAGGTGTTGGCGTAGCCGCTAACGTTGTTGCCGGTATCGTTCTCTACTTTGCTGGTGTTCATGTGGCCGGTCAAGTACAAGCCGCTCTCGAAGACGGCGCTATGAGCGACGCTATCGAAGAACTCAACAAAGCCGCTGCTGATCTCGACCAAGCTGCAGTTAATCTTGACGAAGCCGCTGCTGCCGAAGAGGCTCCCGCTGCTGAAGAGGCTCCCGCTGCTGAATAATCCAAGGATTATTTCAAACGAAAAATGGCGCGCTCATCTGAGTGCGTCATTTTTTTTGTGAGTAAAACATAAGGGCGGCCCGCCCATATAACGACTACGTCAGTTAAATGCAATTAAAGAATTTTTTCTTTAATTTTTTCGCTGATATATACGAAATAACGAGAAATTTTCGTAAATTTGCAACGCAAATTCTGGATTGGCTTAGAAATTGCACCAAATTCAGCATATAATTACCAATAAATTCATCAAATAACTAACTAAAACTAATTATGACAAAAGTAGCAATTAACGGCTTCGGCCGCATCGGTCGTCTCGCATTCCGTCAAATGTTCGAGGCTGAAGGTTATGAAGTAGTCGCTATCAACGACTTGACAAGCCCCAAAATGCTTGCCCACCTTCTCAAGTATGACACCGCTCAAGGCGGTTTCGCCGGCAAATTCGGCGAAGGCAAGCACACTGTAGAGGCCACTGACAACTCAATCATCGTTGACGGCAAAGAAATTACTATCTATGCCATGCCCAACGCAGCCGAACTCCCTTGGGGCGAACTCGGCGTTGACGTAGTGCTCGAATGTACCGGTTTCTATACCTCAAAGGCTAAATCGGAAGCCCACATCCAGGCTGGCGCAAAGAAAGTCGTCATCTCCGCTCCCGCAGGCAACGACCTTCCTACCATCGTTTACAACGTAAACCACAAGACTTTGACCCCCGCTGACACTATCATCTCGGCAGCATCTTGCACCACCAACTGCTTGGCTCCTATGGCCGCTGCTCTAAACGCTTACGCTCCCATCTGCTCGGGTATCATGTCGACCATCCACGCCTACACCGGTGACCAGATGATTCTTGACGGCCCGCAACGCAAGGGCGATCTCCGTCGTTCACGCGCAGGCGCTTGCAACATCGTTCCCAACTCGACAGGCGCTGCTCAGGCTATCGGTCTTGTAATCCCCGAACTTAACGGCAAACTCATCGGTTCTGCTCAACGCGTTCCCACCCCCACCGGTTCGACCACCATTCTTATCGCAGTCGTTAAGGGTAAAGACATCACCGTTGAAGGCATCAACGCCGCTATGAAGGCTGCCGGCTCGGAAAGTTTCGGCTACACTGAGGACCAAATCGTTTCGTCCGACATCATCGGTATGAAATACGGTTCGCTCTTCGACGCCACCCAAACAATGGTTTCGAAGATTGACGACGACACCTATCAGGTACAGGTTGTTTCTTGGTATGACAACGAAAACTCCTACACCTCACAGATGGTTCGCACAATCAAGTATCTCGCAGAGTTGAAATAATCCTTGACTCTTCGACAAACGAATGCCGCTCGAATTGCTCGGGCGGCATTTTTTTTACGCAACCATTCTTGCTTAATTGTTAAACAAACGCCAGTTCGGCATTTATTGACAATCAATGAAAGCGTCGGAGACGCAAAAAGCATCGGAGATGCTTCATCTGGTCAACACCAAGCGAGCAACCTCGGAGAGGTGCGCCGCTTGGTGAACTGACAAGAGATGCTGTTGAGCATCGGAGATGGTCAATAGGAGCATCAAACAGATGGCAATTTCATCACCCTCCTCCGTTGTGGCTACGACAACTCGCTTCTTCGGCGGCTATTGACCCTCTCCGAGGCTCAGGCTCATTGGTTCATCTGCCCCAAGCGGCGAGGGTCGCCGACCCTCTTGCATGGGGTTTACTACATATAGCCTCTCCGAGGCAGGTAGCGTCTCCGACGTTAATTCTATCGACATTTAACGGGATTTCTTATACCGAACTCACGTTAAAAAAGAGTTGTCTTCGAGCATTCGAACAATCGAATAGTCGAGAAACCTATAACCCATAAACTTTCAACTTTAAACTCTCCTCTTTAACCTTTAAGCACAAAAAGGACAGGGCGAACCTCACGGTCAGCCCTGCCCACAATTTGCTTATGTTTATTTGCTTTGTTTGTTTTTAACCTTTAATTTCTGATTATAGCCACCGGCTTCAAGGCATTGACAATCACGAAGTAATTGCCGTGGCCGAGGTCGGAGATGTCGATGGCCTGCGAGTTGAGACGGTTGCCGTTGAAGGTGCGCATCAACGCTCCGCTAATCGATACAATGCGAATCGTTTCGATAGGTTCTGGCGAGAGGATGTTGAGTGCGCCTTGAGTCGGGTTGGGATAAACTTTTACGGCGACAGGCTGAATGCCTACGGGCTCAACCGAAGTGATGGTCGGGTCGGAAACCTCGGTAATCACTACCGACGAACTTGAGCCGGCACCTGCTGCGTCAGGCGTAACTGTCTGACCGGCGTAAGTTGCTGAAGGCGATGAACCGTAATAGGTTGTCACGCGATACTGCCATTCGTCGGGTGTGGGCTCTTCAGCGGCACGTGGTGAAATGCTGTAGGGAGCAGCGGGCGACAAACCCTTAACCACGAAGTGATAGAAGCCGACGTTCACGTTGTTGGCGAAACCTGCGTCAGGCTTCGTGCGCACCGAGAAGTCGTGGTTGCCATGCCAACATCCGGCAGGCATGCCGTCGTAGGAAGGATATGTTGTCGAAGTCGCGCCCGACTGACCTGAAGCCACCTCATACGGGCGGTCGGTGATGGGTTCCCATGTCGAACCGTTGTCGCGCGACACTTCCAGTTTATAGTAGGAAACAGGAACGCCTGCCGCTTCGGGTCCGTCGAGGGTGATTTCCACACGATAGATGTCGTAATAGACAGTCTGCGTGTGGTCGGTCCACCACTCGTTGAACGGAGCGTTGCGTTGGACGAATGTGTTGACAGTGAAGTTTTGTATTGCTTCAGGCGTGTAACTCCATGTGTTGCCAGCGGAGGCTGAAGTTCCGTAGGATGCCGCCGATGTGGGCAGATAACTATAGACAGGCTCGACGGTGGCGGTATAGGTGACGCCGCGTTTCACGTTCTTCAATGTCATCGAGAGATTGTCGCCAGCCATTGCACCAGTTGCTGCCACCGTGAAGGCGTTGAGCGAATTGCCCGATTCGTCGGTTGCATACGAACTGTCGGAACCAGCCACAGTGATGCGATAACCAGTGATTCCGAAGCCATAGTCGCCGGTGGAGGTAGCGGGGAACGATTGGCTGTCGCTGGCGATGCTCTTCGGACGTGTCCATGAGAGCGAACCTTCAAGACCTACAAGGTCGGCGGTGGAGTTATATGTAGATGTTCCGATTAGCGGATTGAACGTCACTACTACGCCGCCCACAGCCTTCGTCGGACGTTGGGCGTTGACAGTAATAACTGCACATGGTGCGCTGGCATGGCGCTCGGTGGATGTGTAACTGTCATAGACAGCCGAAACGCGATATTTGCAGTCGAGCGTTGCGCGCGAGGTGTCGGTGTCGGTCCACGATTCAGTTGTCACGTCATCGGCAGATGCCGCCGTTGTCCATGTCGTGCCGCCGTCGGTCGAAACCTCTACATTGTAGCCAACAGGCGTTGTGCCCGAGCCTTTGGTCCAAGTGATGGTCTTCGACTGCGATGTGCCGTTGTTGCCGACCGAACCGCTGCCGGCGGTGACAGGTACAGGCGACAAGTGAATGCGATAGACTGAAACGCCCTTGCCATTTGTATAGCCGAAAACATCCCAAGTCAGGTCATCTACAGGGATGGCCTTTGTAACCGTTCCGCTTGTAGAGCCATTGCTTACTGTGCCGCTAAACGGAGTGAAATTGCTGCCGCGTTGCGTCATCGAGTAATTGCCGTTAGCATCGTTGGTAATATCGAACAATCCCAATGTTGCGGTGCTACTGTCACCTGAACTACAAACGAGAAGTTTGTGGTCTTGGATGATAAACATTGAGGGATGACCTTGTGTATGGCGGGCATTGTTCGAGATTTGGAAGTGTGGATAGTACGAACCAACAATCTTGCCGTCGTAGAGTCCCATATTCCTAACCGAAAGCATTACACCGTCTTCTCCGTAAGGATTTGCGGAGTGCATCGGCGAAGAAGTAGCTCCTGTAATTCCAGTATATATCAGTTGGCCGTCTATGGATTGGCCACCTGATGCGGTCACATTTTTATAACCGCCGCGCCAAATCACCGAGGCGTCATGTGGTAAAGCCCAAATATAACCGCCTTGCGACGACGAGAAGTCGCCGGAAGCTCGAATCATTTGTGTTCGGTCGGGAACAGCCGCTCCGGAAATGCCAAATGTTGCCGATTGGTTGGCAGAAACCGAGGTGCGACCAATACCGCCGCCATTTGCGGGAATAATCATAAAGCGGTCAAGTCCCTGCCCAAGTCCAGTTGCCAAAATTTCAGAATTTGTTCCGGAATCGGTCTTTCTAACAGCGCCCAACACGATATTTCCCGCATCGTCCGACGATGCGCAACGGTCAATCATATAAATTTCCGTTCCAGAAACATTTGATGATTGAACGGCTGTAAAGTCAACACCTGCCGTGTTGGTTCCAATATAGAATCCTCTATAGTTTGATTGGGCTGACGCATTAATATATTGGTGTATTGTATAAACGAGTCCGTTTGACACGCCGATTGAAGCATTCCAGTCAGAATATGCACGGGTGCCGAGCAAGACAGGTTCATCGACACTATAGTTTGCCGACGGCTGCCATGCCTCGACGTTGTAAGAAAGACGTGTAATCGTCAATGTGGGATTTGCTGCGTCGGTAAAATTAACAACGAGGCGATAATTGCCTGCGGGAATACGGAAACTTTTCGAATCATTTGCCCAATATTTCAAAGCGAGAGGAGTGTCATAATGCTCGTTATTCACCCAGAAATCTCCATTGGAATCAGCACCAAAACGGTTGTCGGCCATAGTTTGGTCCCAAGAAGAACTTAACGCATGAGAGAATGAGAAGTAGGAATAACCATCGCCTGCGCTTGTGAAGTTCCCTTCAATAGTGTAAGTTTTCGATGTTGAATTATAGTTCATTTTCGTGCCGTTAGATGGCAAGAAAGACTTACCCTCGTAATTCCCAAGCAAATACACGTCGGCGTCAGTCCAGTTGATATCGTATGCTGAACGGGCAGGCGTAGTAACAGTGTTATTCGAACGAGGAATAGCGTAACAACGAACATATTCATCCCAGTTGGTAGTGACGTAAAGGTTGTCAGCATAGTCCCAAGCCATAGCACTTACGCGACTTGTAAAGGTAAACGTATATTCAGCGTTTCCAAGCATGCCGTCGGCTCGCGGAGTATAAATACCGATAGTAGTGCCTGTCGTGTTTTTAGCAAGACGAGTTTTGGTCTTGTCAAAAGCCATACCTGCATATAGTGATGAGAGATCAACATTTTTCGTTTTTTGAGTACCATCATAAGAATAACCTACGTGTGCTGGTTCGGTTTCCGATGGGGAGTCCCTGTATTGTGAAACGTAAAAATTATATTGACCGCAAGCAACATCACTATACATTGTGACCCAATAACTGCCGTTAGAAACGCTTGTGGTAGGAGCTTTGAACCAGCTGAGAGCAGTACCTATATTATAAATATCTATTCGAGATCTTTGCCCATTGAATGTGACATTTCCACTGCCGGTGAGGTTTTGAGAACAAATAACCATTTTCAAATTACTACCAGAACCAATAAAGTCAAATCCCGTAGCAGGACCAGCGACAAATGTTCCACCGTTTGATGTGTACATTCTGCCGCCACCCTCTAATGTATTGGCTTGGTTGATATATGCGCCTGAACCGCGGAAAAATTGCTGAGCGCTCCAGTCTGCATATATTTCCCATACGGATGAATTTGAATTATTCTGACGGCAAACGAACAAGCGGCCATCGTCAGTATACTTAATACGCTTCAAGTCATCATTCTCGGCACAATTATTCGACCCTACAGGTGTCATACCACAAGTAAATCCGTATGTGTTGCTCGAGTTTTTAATGCCTTGGAATGTCGGGGTAAACCGATACACGCCCATACCAACGCCATTCCCGCTTCCTGACATGTATGTAGAAGATTGTTGGGTAATATAACTTTCTACAACAGCCACTTCGCCAAATGTGGCTTTTTCTGTACAGTTGTTACAAGACACACCCCACGGAGCAAAGAACCTATATGAAATAGTATTTCCGTTACCATCAGTTACAAGGGTAGGAGAAGAGACAGCATTGCCGGTGACTTTGACTTTTGCCTTGTATGTTCCGGCAACTAAGCCTACCATCGGAATAAAGACAGTGTTTGTGCCTGCAGTGATATTGCCGTTAACGGATTTAACGAGATTATTGTCTTTGTAAAGTTCGACAACAACCGATGTGGGGCGACCAGTCAATTTATATGACACACTT
>JAFZPB010000067.1 GCA_017552595.1 Muribaculaceae bacterium | reverse complement strand
TAAAATCGCTGTTGTTGCGACAAATAATGCAATTAAATTTCTTTTCATAACTTAAGTTTTTGATTTATATTTAAAATTTTTATAGTTCGAATTAGAAGAGGCCGCGACTATGCATATGGCCAATGCCTTTTATTGAAGCGAATCCAAGGAGGCAAATATAGCAGAAAAGCGACCAAAGCAGACCGATTATATTGAGGATTAATCCGATCACAGCCAAAGTCTTATTCTTTTCCTTGAATCCTTTTATACAATTAATCAAACCAATTATTCCAATGACAGTTACAAGAAGTTCTCCAAGGAATGGAATGCCATTTTCCCACACTATCCATTGGGCGACTAATGCGACGATGGAGGCTATAAAACCAATTAGCCCCTTGTTTCCATCAGCCTTTTCTTTGGGAATAAACGGAGCTATCTCCGGGAAATTCGTTGCTGGGAGCCATTGATTTGCTCCTTCAATGCATACTTGAGTTTGAGATGTAAGCCCAAATTGAGGCAATTGGTTGGGTTCATATGGACCCATCACATTGCCGTCTTTGTAAATGTAATACCTCATAATAAAAATTTTAAGTATTAAAAATATGATATTGTTTTATTTAATCATAGAACTATTGGACTAGCATTTGTGTTTTGATTAAGAGCGGCTTGGGTATATAAAAAGTGGAGCCTTCTTGCCATTCTTAGCCGGAAGGTTCTGCAATACCCGTGGAAAAAAGAATGAAAATAGGCTCACACCTGCGGATATATGTTGCCCGTCAACGGGTGACGGCGTAATATACTCAACGCAGGAGGAAGCTTCTTTTGCCCTTTCCACGGTAAATTTGCAGATTTTCCGGCGGATCAAAGCGAATGCTTTCCTCGTATGTCTCCGTTCATTGCTGAACGACACCGCTAAGTTAGCAAATGTTTTAGACTTTTGCAACATGTGAGCCTGTTTTTTTTCTTCACGGCAAAGATAAAGTGTTTTCTGCGGAAGTCTGCGTTCCATTTCATTCCATTTTGTTCCATTTTGTTCCATTTTCGATTTAAGTCTGATTATTTATCCTATTCGGCAATTGTTCTTTTAATTTTCATATATTTTCGATAATTATACTGTGTTATAACACCTCTCATATTTAAATATGTTAAGTTTGTAATAATTTAGGAAATTATGACAATTCAAACAGCCACTTTTCCCTTAACAACTCGCTTTATTACTTATTCGAAGAAATTTGCAAATGACATATTTTTTAGTAACTTTGTGGGCAGAATGTAATCATTGCAATCCTTATGTTACGCAAAATCCGACTGACGCTCGCCACTATTATGTTTGTGGCTATAGTCCTGCTTTTTTTAGATATTTCTGGAGCACTCCACCACTGGCTTGGTTGGACGGCCAAAATACAATTTTTACCTGCCCTGCTAGCCCTCAATTTCATTGTGGTGGCCGTACTCATCATCGCCACTTTCATTTTCGGGCGCATCTATTGCTCCGTCATTTGTCCGCTCGGCATCATGCAAGATATCATGGCGCGTTTCCGCCGCAAGAAGAACCGCTATTCGTTTTCGCCTGAACGCCGTTGGCTGCGCTACGGTCTGCTAGTGGTGTTCATAGCGGCTTTCTTTTTCGGTGCCGGTTCGCTTGTGGCTCTGCTTGAACCTTACAGCAGTTTCGGGCGCATAATGACTAACATTTTCAAGCCGGTCTATGAGGCTGGCAACAATCTGCTCGCTTCGATAGCAGAGCATTACGAAAGTTATGCGTTCTATTCGGTCGACATTTGGGTGCGCTCCCTCCCCACCCTAATAATCGCTATCGTCACTTTTGTGGTGATTTTCGTGCTTTCGCTCTACGGAGGCCGCACGTATTGCAACACCATCTGCCCCGTCGGGACAATCCTGAGTTTCTTCTCCCGCTTTTCGTGGATAAAAATCCGCTTCGACGAGGAGAAGTGCCGCCAATGCGGCAAATGCTCACGCAACTGCAAGGCCTCATGTATCGACTTCAAGTCAATGAAGGTGGACTATTCACGCTGTGTGGTTTGCGGCAACTGCCTAAAACAATGCGACTTCGATGCGCTCCACTACACCACACACAAACCTTCGAAAGAGAACAAAACTGACGACGCAAATAAATCGGAGATTTCGGACACATCTGACGATGGAGTGGATAAGGGCCGCCGAGCAGTGATTGCCTCGGCGGCGATAGCCATGGCTTCTACGGCTTTGGCGGAAGAAAAAACTAAACTCGACGGCGGGCTCGCAGTTATCGAGGACAAGATAGCCCCTAAACGCACTACCCCGCTGACTCCTCCTGGTTCTATATCGGCGGCGAACCTTGCCAGGCATTGTACGGGATGTCAACTTTGTGTGGCGGAATGCCCCAACGATGTGCTGCGACCTTCAACAGGTCTACTTAATATGATGCAGCCCACGATGAGTTACGAGCGTGGCTATTGCCGCCCTGAATGCTCCCGATGCGCCGATGTGTGCCCCACAGGAGCAATTCGCCCGATATCCCTCCCGGAAAAATCAAGCACTCAGATTGGCCACGCCGTTTGGATTAAGGAAAATTGCATACCCGCCAACGAAGGGGTGGATTGCGACTGTTGCGAGCGTCATTGCCCCGTAGGCGCAATCACGATGATAAAACTCAACGAGGCCGACGAAATGTCGCCGATGGTTCCTGCAATCAACGAGGCTCGCTGTATCGGTTGCGGCGCTTGCGAGAATCTCTGCCCTGCCCGACCGTTCTCGGCAATCTACGTCGAAGGCCACGAAGTACACCGCACAATTTAGTCCCAACTCACACATATAGTATATATGGAACGAAGAGAATTTTTAAAACGCTTGGGAATAGGCGCAGCCGCCACGTCGGCAGTCGTTGCCGCCTGCACAGGCAAAAAAGAGATAACATCGTCATCGACACGGAAAGCCACCGGCCCGATGACCATGCGCCGAAATCCGGCCACCGGCGACGAAGTGAGCCTTCTCGGCTATGGAATGATGCGCCTTCCGGTGATTGGCGGCGGTACCGACCGCGACCATCCCGACGCTGAAATCGACCAAGAGATGGTTAACCGTCAAGTGGACTATGCGCTTGAACACGGAGTGAACTATTTCGACACGTCGCCCGCCTATTGTCAAGGACGGTCGGAAACAGCCACTGGCATAGCCCTCAGCCGACATAAACGCTCAGAATACTTCATAGCCACCAAGTTGTCGAACTTCTCGGCTAACACATGGAGCCGTCATGCATCGCAGGAGATGTTCCACACATCTCTGAAAAATCTCAAGGTCAATTACGTCGATTACCTGCTCTTACATGCCATTGGAATGGGTAACACCACTGCCGACGGCAAACATATCAATGGCATGGAGGCCTTCGAAGAGCGATATATGAAAAACGGCATACTCGATTGGCTCGTCGAGCAAAAGCATGCCGGCAAAATCCGTAATCTCGGTTTCTCATACCACGGCGATGTGGAAGTCTTTAACCTGATGCTGAAATGGCATGACGAGGGCCTCTATCACTGGGATTTCGTTCAAATCGAGTTGAATTACCTCGACTGGTGGTGGGCCGACGAAATCAATCCACGCAACACCGACGCCAAATACCTCTACGAAGAACTCGCGAAGCGTAACATCCCAGCCGTTATTATGGAACCGCTTCTTGGCGGACGCTTGGCGAACGTTCCCGACCCTATCGTTGCACGCATGAAGGCACGGCGTCCTGAGGACTCCGTGGCCGCATGGGCTTTCCGCTATGCAGGCACGTTCGACAAGGTGCTGACAGTACTTTCAGGCATGACCTATATGGAAAACCTCGTCGAAAACTGCATCACGTATTCCTCGCTAGAGCCGATTACAAAGGAAGAGAATGATTTACTTATGGACATTTCCAACGAAATCTACAATCTCAAGACAATCCCCTGCAACGAGTGCAATTACTGCATGCCCTGCCCTTACGGGTTGAACATCCCGGCGATTTTCTCACATTATAATAAATGTATAAAGGAAGGCAACATTCCCAACGACCATAAAGACCCCGAATATGCCCGCCAACGCCGCGCTTTCCTAATCGGCTATGACCGTTCTGTGCCCCGTCTTCGGCAGGCAAGCCATTGCATCGGCTGCGGCCAATGTTCGCCACATTGCCCACAACGCATTGACATTCCGAATGAAATGCGCAAAATCGATGTTTTCGTAGAAGGTCTTAAACGTAACCACCACCCACACCCCGATGGAAAACCTGAAGGCACTACTAAACCTTGAATCGAAAACTTTAGGCGTTGTTCGTTCCGCCAAAGGCGAAACGGTACGCTTCACCCGACGCGGCGTTTCCGACCTGTTCGAATTGGTTGCAAACAAACCAGATTTCACACTCGGGGCAATTATTGCCGACCGAGTCATCGGCCGTGGTGCGGCATTGTTGATTGTCAAAGGTGGTTTTGCCGAAGTCTATGCACGGCTAATTAGTCGGCCTGCGCTCGACGTTCTTGTCAAGGCAAAAATTCCAGTAGAATACGACACACTCGCCGACAATATCTTCAACCGCGACCTTTCGAGCATCTGCCCCGTCGAGCAATTGACCGCCGACATCGTCGACCCCGACGAAGCCTTAAAAGCAATCGAGAGATTTATAAGTAAAGATTAAAGTTGATAGAAAAAATCAAAAAGGGTCGCTTAGCAACAGCCTTGTGACCCTTTTCAATTGTTTTTGAAGACAACAGCCTTCTTGAGAGTGTTCTCTCGTTGTGGATGAGATTAGAGTAAAAAATAAAGTGTATGATTGTTATCAATCAACAGTATAACGAAACACGGGCGCGTTTTATTGCGTGCCCGTGTCGAAAACTGCCGTTAGATGATGCCTTGTCCCATCATTGCATGAGCCACTTTCATGAAGCCAGCGATGTTTGCACCTTTCATGTAGTTGATGAATCCGTCGGGCTCTGTGCCGTACTTGACGCATTGCTCATGGATGTCGTTCATGATGCCATGGAGACGTTGGTCAACCTCTTCTTCGCTCCAAGAGATGTGCATGGCATTCTGGCTCATTTCGAGACCTGATGTAGCCACACCGCCAGCATTTACAGCCTTACCAGGAGCGTAGATTGTGCGGTTGTTGATGAATGTGTCGATAGCCTCCGGGGTACAACCCATGTTGGAAACTTCAGCCACGATGAGAGTGCCGTTCTTGACGAGAATTGCAGCGTCCTCGCCGTTGACTTCGTTCTGAGTTGCGCACGGGAGCGCGATATCTACTTTTTGTTCCCAGGGTTTACGGTTTTCGAAGAATGTCGCTTCAGGGAAACGTTCAACATAAGGAGCGACAATGTCGTTGCCCGATGCGCGGAGTTCGAGCATATAGTCGATTTTCTCTCCTGCAATGCCAGTCGGGTCGTAAACATAACCGTCGGGGCCGGAAATGGTCACAACTTTTGCACCTAATTGAGTTGCCTTCAGCGCTGCACCCCATGCCACGTTGCCGAAACCGGAGATTGCCACGGTCTTACCTTCGATGGTTTGGCCAAGACGGGCGAGCATCTTCTCAACGAAGTAGAGAGCGCCGAAACCGGTTGCTTCAGGGCGGATTTTGCTACCGCCGAATTCAAGGCCTTTTCCGGTGAATGTGCCAGTGTGCTCGTCGACGAGTTTCTTGTACATACCGTACATGTAGCCTACTTCGCGGCCGCCTACGCCGATGTCACCAGCAGGAACGTCACGGTCGGGACCGAGGTTCTTCCACAAACCGAGGATAAACGCTTGGCAGAAACGCATAATTTCAGCGTCGCTCTTGCCACGCGGCGAGAAGTCGGAACCGCCTTTGCCACCGCCCATCGGGAGAGTTGTGAGGGCGTTTTTGAATGTCTGCTCGAAACCGAGGAATTTAAGGATTGAGAGGTTCACCGAAGCGTGGAAACGGATACCGCCTTTGTACGGGCCAATTGCGTTGTTGAACTGAACGCGATAGCCAAGGTTGGTCTGCACCTCACCTTTATCGTCGACCCAAGTCACACGAAAAGTGACGATGCGGTCGGGTTCGACCATACGCTCAATGATACGGGCTTTTTCAAACTCAGGATGTTGATTGTAAACGTCTTCTACCGACATTAACACTTCACGCACGGCTTGAAGGTATTCTTTTTCGCCGGGGTGCTTAGCCTCGAGGGAGGCCATAATTTTGTTTATATCCATGTTATAGTTGTTAGGGTTATGAATTCTACCGCAAATATAGACATAAAATTCGAAATACGGACAATAAAAATAGCAGAAAATCAAGGCCGTTTTCTGACATTTGTCAAGCCGAAAGTATCAGTTTTGGCTATAAGCGGGCGGTTTGGCTGGCATTTTGACACAACGGCTGACAAAAACCGCCATTTAAACGACAAAAAACGCTCATCGTCAAGCCAAAAAGTTTTTTCGTTTTTTTTATAGAATATTCAAAGAAACTATCTGTTGACGGTACGGCGTTGCGACGGGTCGGGCTCGGCAAGGATGCGGTCGACTTCATCCGTAGGATAGATATCGTTTTTGTCCTTCGGGCGAACAGCATCATACCATTTGAATTGAGGCAGATAAATGTCGCCCTTCTTTACCATAAACAACGGGTAGACAACGCCTGTCACTTCCGGCCACATTTTCAATCGTTCGATTTCGTTGTTCGACACGAAATCAACATGCAAGAAACTGCTTTCGGCATTTACGAGTTTATTGTAAGTCGAATCATTTTCCTGAGGAAGCATTATAGCCTGCACGTTACCGTTTACGTCGAGTGTCGTTATTTTTTTCCCATCGAAGCGGGCGAACATTTCTTTTCCGTAAAGTTGGTCGTAAAATTCCGCTTCAATGTGCTCGACCATCATTCCCGTTTCAGGAAGACGGGCCCAATCGGCGGTGGAATCGTTGAAGTGGACGGCGATAAGATTGCCGTTCACCTGTCGGCCTTCGTTCCAGATAATCGGGTGACGATACATCATCAACATCGAATCGCGCTCAGTAAAACTCATCGAATCGCAAAGGCCCTGCATATCCACCCGCCAAAAACGAACGTGCGGATAGGCTATAATGACACGGCTTGAGTCGGGAAAACTATAGGCACGGATAGTGTCGCCGTGAGCGAAAAGGGTATCGGCTTTGGAATACTCCATAACACGGCATCGTCCCGTGACGAAAGCCGAATCCGCGGCTTCGTTGTAGTAGCCGTAATCACCTTCGAGAGTGACACATTTGGCCGAGTCGGTCATGATGATTTCGCCGAAAGCCTCACCTTCGCCACCATTGCGGTCATAGAAAAGCGTGTCGCCAGTGAGCGTATTACCTCTGCGGGTTTTCACAAGTGAACGATTGTAGAGCCAACCCGAATCGTGGTCGGTATTGTAGTCGCCACGTGTAGTATAGATGGTTGCGCTGTCGCCTACGATAGTCGTCTCATCGACGATATGGGCAATGTGGGTGTCGGTGTTGTATTGAAGCGTGTTGGTATACATTTTGTAGCCATCCTTGTTGTTGGTAAGGACGACATGGTCGCGGAATTCAGCCTCCTTCGTGCTGGGGCTATATTGGCCATAGACCGAAGTAAGAGTGTTCTGTTTGTCGTCAATAGTGCCGCGATGGTCGAAGTAGCCAAGATTTGCCTGCAAGTCGTAATTAAGGGAGTCGGTGCGTAGGGTTACGTCGCGATTGCGGAGAACCACATTACGGCGCAAGCGTGCGAGTTCCATATTTCCGTCGTAAAACAGCAGATGAGCCGAAGCGGAGAGGGTGTCGCCCTGAACCATTCGAATGTTACCAAAAGCGTCGAGAGAGTTGGATTGTTCGTAGAAATACGCACTGTCGCAGTACATCAACATTCCGCCCTTTCGAAAGCGCACATTGCCGGCAAGAACTTGATAATCCTTGCTGACTGCCTGGTCCATATAGAGTCGGTCGGCATATTCAAGAAACACTTTTCCTGGCTCATAACGGTTTGCGGAAGGCACAATCGGTTTGATGTCGGCAGGCTTTTGCTGCTGGCCAGTGGAATTTGACGAAGGTTTTGCCGCACCTGTTGCGGCAGGCTTTACTGCATTGGCGGGAGCCGCGGGCTTGGATTGGGGTTTTGGCGAAACCTGCTGGGTTTTGGCGGTAGCGGCCTTTCGGCTATCCACGACATTTTGTGCCAACAGCGAAGGGATGAGCAACGCCGCCAAAATCGCGAACACGAATTTCGGACCTCGACGGGATGTCATCTTCCTGCTGATTTTCATGAAGAGCCTTATTTAATCCAACCTGAATGGGTAAACTGGCAATTGCGCCAACCGTCTTCAATTTTGACGTAAGTGTCTTTTATTCTCTTTTCAGTCCACTCTTTGACGATTCTCGCCTTTTCAGAAGCCTCATACATCGACTTGATTTGCTGGTAGTCGTCGGAGAGGTTCGCCTTGTGGGCCGGTATACGTCGTGTAAGTTTGACAATCGCTACGACGTCGCGGTTGCGTTTCGGGTCCTTCATGATGAAAGGTTTTGAAATTTCACCTTCCTGCAAGGAATTGACGGCACGGGCCACTTCCTGTGGCAACTGTGACATCTCGAAACGCGTGGTGCCTGTTTCTTCGTTAACCATTACCCCGCGGCTGTTCTTCGTGTCCTTGTCGTGCGACACGGCTGTGGCGGCTTCTTCAAATGTGAACTTCTTGGCGAGGATGTCGCCCCTGATGGAGTCAAGGCGGACAATAGCGTCGGCAAGGTCCTTGTCAGACACTTTCGGACGAAGAAGAATATGGCGGGTGTTGATACGGTCGCCCCGCTTCTCAATGAGTTGAATAATGTGGAATCCGTATTCAGTTTCAACGATTTTCGACACTTTTTTTGTGTCGTTAAGGTTGAAGGCGACGGCGGCATATTCGGGCACCAACTGTCCACGGCCCTTGAAACCGATTTCGCCGCCGTATGTGCTGCTTCCGTCCTCAGAATAAAGGATGGCGAGCGTCGAGAAGTCGGATTCACCACTATTTATACGATTGGAAAAATCGCGGAGTTTGGCTTTTACCTCATCAATTTCCTGTCGCGGAATTACGGGATTAACGGTGATAATTTGTGTTTCCACCTGCAATGGCACGAAAGGCACACTGTCGACAGGCAATTTATCGAAATAGCGGCGCACATCGGAAGGCGTCACCTTAACGTTCTTTGTCAGCGACCGCTGAACTTCCTGAATGCGGTATTGATTGCGCATAATTTCAGTGAGTTCATCACGGAGTTGAGGTATAGACTTGTTGAAATACTGCTCAACCTTTTCCTTCGAGCCCAAATTGGTTACGAAGAAATTGATACGGCTATCCACCTGTTGAATCACCATATTGTCCGACACTTCCACAGTGTCAAGTTCAGCCTGATTGAGAAACAATTTTTCAATAGCCAACTGTTCGGGAATGACACAATAGGGGTCGCCCTTGATATTTTGCCTTTCGGAAAGCATCTGACGATATGTTTCCTCAATTTCCGATTTATAGATTGGTTGATTTCCGACAACCCAAGCCACTTCTTCGGCCACATTGTCGGTTTTTGCCATCGCCACGACTGCCACAGCAACAGCCATAAGGCTAATTGTCAATGATTTAACTTTCACTTTTATAATTTTATTGTTTATTTGCCAATCATATTTTCGCCTATAGCGATCTCTTTAGGCGTTAATATCTTTCAAAGTTACTAATTTTTTTCGACCTATACCTCACCCCTCGCCTATTTTTTAGTTAATTGTTATTAAAATGGGAAGCAACGAATGCTCCATTGCAAAAAAGAACGCTTCCCGTTTTTGGGAAGCGCTCTTGCTCTAAAAATCAGAAAAGTCATTGTTATTTGACCATTTTAAGAACTTTTTGGTCAATGTCGACTTTGTATTTGTCTCGGAGTGATTTAACCCACTCCTGTTCAAGATAGTTCTGATAGTCGGTAGTCACCGGCCCGCGGACGTCGGCAGCCTCTTCCGGAGCAGAAATCAGTTTACCTACAGGGCTGAAATAATATTTCCAACGGCCTTTCTCCTCGGGAGCCTTGCCTCCGAAAGCGATGGCATCGACAACGGGATTCTCTCCCTTGGCGGCAACAACTTTTTCCACCTTCAAATCCTTCGGGAATTGCGTACGAAGGGCTTTAGCAAGGTCTTCGCCTGCGAAAGAATTCTCCTTGAGATAATCTTTAGCCGCAGTTAGAAGGGAATCGGATGTCGCGTAAACGACGTAGCCTTTATACTTTTGACCTGGCCATGAATAGTTGTGGCGGTTCTCTTCAAAGTATTTTTCGAGACCGGCTTTGTCCTGAGAAGCCTTTTCCCAAACGTTGCGGTTTGAGATTTCAAACATCAAAATGCCGTCGCGATATTCTTTGAGGAGATTGCTGAAGTCTTTGTTTGTTTCGGCGAGATGGTCGATTTCACATTCGAGCACTTCTCCGTCGAGTTGGCGGTTAATGTATCCCTCCACCATTTTAACAGCGGCATCGGGAGTGATTTTTGTCGATTTGGGCATACGGTCGAACACCGTGCCGAGTGAAATTTTACGGTTGCCGGCCTTGCCCGCTTCGAGCGAGCGAATCTTCGGGTCGGAGGTCACCACAGAGTCAAGACCTTCGTTAGCAACGATGGCGGCATCGAGTTTCTTCAACGTCGAACGGTTGACTGTGGGTTTATAAACCTGACGAAGTTCCTCAAGACGGGCGAGTTCAGCCTTGTTGCTACGTTCGTCACCTTGGATTGTGTTGAGCAACTGAGGTTTGAGTTCTTCAAAGGTGCCAACGCCTTTCGAGTTGAGACGCTGAGCGATATGATAACCGAAACGTGTTTTGAATGGTTTGGAAATTTCACCATTTTTAAGGTCGAAAACAACGTCGGAAAATTCAGGAATCATCTGTGCGGGAGCAAACCATCCGAGCATACCGCCGTTGCGTGCAGTGCCGTCCTCAGAGTTTTTCATCGCCATTTCTTCGAAAGCCGCACCATTTTGGAGGGCTGTATAGAGCGAGTCCATAACTGCCTTCACTTTGGCTTCGTCCTCGGGGGAATAATCGCCCATGAGTTTTTTGAAAATATGGCGAGCCTGAACTTGTCCTTTCGAGGGACGACGGTCGATGACTTTGACGATATGGTAGCCGTATTGTGTGGCGAAAGGATCGGAAATCTTACCTACCGGCGTCTCATAGCACTTTTCGATGAAAACGTAAGGCAGGCCGCGTTGGCCGTCAATCCAACCCTGGTCGCCGCCGTTGTGCTTTGAGCCATTATCAATTGAGAATTGTTCGCAGAGAACGTCGAAAGTTTGTCCGTTGTTATAGATTTCGTTTCGAATCGAATCGAGGCGAGCGAACGAAGCGGCTTCTTCTTCCTTATTTGCGCCTAACGGCAACATGATATGGGCCACATGAACCTCTTCCTTGATTTGGTCGTATGCCTTGCGAATCAGTTCGTCTTCAACTGCCTGATTGCGTAAATATGGCTTGGCGAGGTCGTTGCGGTAGCCTTTAAACTCCTTGCGGAACGATGCCGTCGTGTCAATACCGGCCTCTTCGGCTGCTAGTACCTTCAATTTGTAGTTGACGAACATATCAACATACTCGTTAAGGCTAAGGGGCTGCATCTGTTGGTCGCTGTTCTTGTGGTACATGTACTCAAACTCGCTCAGCGGCACCTTTTTTCCGTTGATTTTCATCAACGTCGGGTCATTTGCCGCCATAGCGCCGACAACCACAGCCGTCAGCAAAAGGGCGGAAAAAAGAATTTTTTTAGTTTTCATTATCTATCGTTTGAATAACAATTTCTTTTGTTGTGATTGCAAATTTAATTATAAAACGTCAATCCGACAAATTTATTTTACTCCTCGAGGCGCATTTAACATTATTTTCATAATGAATCTTTGGAAATGCGGAACGGCAGTAAATCGGGAATGGCGCGTTGTTTTGCCGGCAATCAAACATCCAATAATCCTACAGACCTTAAACCAAACCACTTTGCACCTATTTTCGGACAAAATATTTTGCTATGTGACTATTTTTCACTAATTTCGCAGTCGAAAAAGTCATTTTAAGTTTCACAGCCCATCATTTTGTGATGAAAAAGTTAATAATCATAGCAGCGCTCTGCCTTGCGGGCACCACTTTCGCCTACAAGTTTCCACCGTCGTTCGAGGCAATGCAGGATTCTATAGGGTCGCCCGTCAAGTGGGCTCCCTTCGGACAAACAGCCGTGGACTCGATGACTGACAAGCCGACTATGGAGAAGCAGAAATTAAAACTGCCTGTGACTATCGTCGTTAATAAGAAGAAACGCCGTCTTTACGTATATAACCAATTTGGTGACACCATCAAATCGTTTCCCTGTTGTCCCAGCGCCAATTTGGGACAAAAACAGGCAAAAGACGATTGTCGTACTCCTGAAGGCACATTCGGAATCTGGGGCATCTACAACTCCACCAACTGGACCTATAAGGACACCGACTCGAAATGCTATGGTCCTTGGTTTATATACATCAACACTGGACCTTGGACCGACATAGGCATTCACGGAACCAACGCTCCCGGCTCAGTTCCAGGCCGTCACTCCCATGGTTGCATCCGCCTTCATAACGAGGACATCAGATGGCTCAAACTCTGGGTGACAAAAGAGACGAAAGTCATAGTCCTTCCCGACTTCCCCGACAAGTCAAAACCCATCATCACCTATAAAGGCCCGTATTAAAATCAACGACAATACAAAAAATGCTCGGCTAAAGAATTGCCGAGCATTTTTATTGCCTTAAACCTCTTTCAACTGTCGCGTTTCGAAATTGGTTTTACGAAGCGTTGGCTTTCGGGAAGTGCGGAGCCAACGATTTCCTGAGTAAGTGCTACAAGATTGTTGATGTCGTGGCCTTCTTCACCAGGGAAAATAGCAGAATGGATTGTCAGTTGTATTTTACCGAAAGTGGGCAACCATTTTGTTTTTGGCCACACGTCGAAAGCGCCGTCAATCGTCAACGGCACTACGGGCAAGTTGAACTCTTTGGCGAGTATATATGCCCCTCGTTTGAAGCGAGTCATCTTGCCTGTGGCACTTCGGGTGCCTTCGGGGAAAATCACCATTGAACGTCCTTCTTTCAAACGCATCTCAGCAGTTTCCATCGTGGCTTTCACGGCTGCAGGGGATGATTTATCTACAAAGACTTGTCCCATTTTGCCACATGCCCATCCGAGAAAAGGCACCTTTTTCAGGCTTTTCTTCATCATCCAAAGAAAATTGTGACGAAGATAGCCAAACGCGACAAAAATGTCGAATGCGCTCTGATGATTGGCAACATAAACACACGATTTTATGTCGGCGGCATTATCAAAACCGCTCACATCCACTATTACCCAGAATACCCAACACATCAATTTGCCCCACACCGTCGCGGGATAGTAACTCCACCATTTCACATCGCCCCACATACAGCCGAAGCCTGTGACTAAGCAGGTGATAATAGTAGCGATAATCAGCATCGGCAAGCCTATCACCACCTCATAAATACGATAGAAAAACAGGGCAATATAGTAAAACACTTTTTTCATCGTTGAGCGATTAGTAGGCGAACATGGGATAGTCGGCCATCATGGCATTAACTTTGGCCTTCACGGCGGCGATGACCTTTTCATCTTCGGGAGCCGAAAGAACGCGGTCGATCATTTCGACAATTTCGCCCATAAGGTCGGCTTTGACACCACGAGTGGTAATAGCGGGAGTACCGAGGCGGATGCCGGAAGTCTGGAATGCCGAGCGGCTATCGAACGGCACCATATTTTTGTTTGCCGTAATGTCGGCGGCGACGAGAGCCTTCTCCGCGACCTTACCGGTCAAGTCAGGATGTTTCGGACGGAGGTCGAGCAAGATACAATGGTTGTCGGTTCCACCCGAAACCACCTTGTAACCCTTTTCAATAAGGGCCGTAGCCATAGCACGAGCGTTTTCGCGCACTTGGCGTTGATAGTCGGCAAATTCGGGCTGAAGAGCCTCTCCGAATGCCACTGCCTTTGCAGCGATTACGTGTTCGAGTGGACCGCCCTGTGTGCCAGGGAATACGGCTGAATCGAGCAATGACGACATTTTGCGGATTTCACCTTTCTTCGTCACTTTGCCAAACGGATTGTCGAAGTCTTTGCCCAACAATATGACACCGCCACGAGGGCCACGAAGTGTCTTGTGAGTGGTTGAGGTGACAATATGAGCATAGCGAAGGGGGTTGTCGAGCAAGCCGGCAGCGATAAGGCCTGCAGGGTGAGCCATGTCAATCATCAGAATCGCGCCGATTTCATCGGCGATGCGGCGCATACGGGCATAGTCCCATTCGCGAGAATAAGCACTTGCACCGCCTACGATGAGTTTTGGGCGTTCGCGGAGAGCCACTTCTTCCATTTGGTCATAATCTATGCGGCCGTCCTCTTCTTTCACGTTGTATTCCAACGCTTTGAAAATCAATCCGGAGAAATTGACAGGGCTGCCATGCGAAAGGTGGCCGCCATGTGCGAGGTTAAGTCCGAGGAATTTGTCGCCTGCGTTCATCACTGCCATAAACACGGCCATATTCGCCTGCGCGCCCGAGTGGGGCTGCACATTTGCATATTCGGCACCAAAGAGGCGTTTTAGACGATCAATGGCCAACTGTTCGGCTTCGTCAACCACTTCACAGCCGCCGTAATAGCGGTGGCCAGGATAGCCTTCGGCATATTTGTTGGTCAGGCATGAACCCATTGCCGCCATGACTTGGTCGCTTACAAAGTTTTCAGAGGCAATTAGTTCGATGCCTTTTTTCTGACGTTGATGTTCTCTATTGATAATGTCGAAAATTTCGTTGTCTCTTTGCATGAGTTATTATGATTATTATGATTTATGATTTTTTTCAAACTTTACTTACTTTTCTTTTTCTTTTCAACAGTCCATCCGAACTTGCCTATATGTTCGCCCAAACCGAAGTAAGCGCCATGACAATATACTAACGGCGAAGAAGAAGACAGGTCGAATGCATCGGTCTCGGAGTCGATAAACCGTTCATCGGCAATAACGTTGACCACTTCCGCAATAAACATATCGTGCGAACCGAGGTGGATGATGTCTTTTACTCGGCATTCAATCGACAGGGGCGACTGCTCAATGTAAGGAGTTGACACTTTCTTGCCCTTTACAGGCGTAAGTCCAGTTTCCTTCCATTTGTCGAAGTCACGTCCAGAACGCACACCGGCCCAATCGACGGCATGAGCCATTTCGGTGGTTGTCAGGTTGATAGTAAACTCCATAGCGTCAGCGATAAGGTCGTAACTATGACGCTCGCGGCGTACGGAGATATAGCACATTGCGGGGTCGGAACAAATCGTGCCAGTCCACGCCACAGTGAGCATATTATATGTCTCAGGCGAAGTGCCACAACTCACCAACACAGCAGGCAAGGGATAGACCATTGTTCCAGGTCGCCAATTACGTTTCGGCATACTGTCTTGGCTTTAGAAATAGTAGGTTAATGTCGCACGCCAATGACGGTCCTTCGCATAAGTGGGCACGAAATCCTTAGTGTTCATCGGAAGGCGTTCGAAAGCCTTTGCCAATCCGAAACCGTAGGAGATGTCAAGTTGGTAATGGCCGAAAAGTTGCACTCCTGCTGAAGTAAGCCAACCAGTGTTTACACCGTTCTTTTTGAAGGGGTCGGAAAGACTTTTTCCACAAAGGAAGGAGAAGTTTGGACCAGTGGCGATATGAGGACTGACGGAGCCTTTATTGATGATTTTCCACTTGAAAAGGATGGGAAATTCCATATATCCGCGATTTAGGTTACGAGGGATACCTTCGCCATTGCCAATGCCAGAAACCGACGAGTAGTCGGTCACTGAAGCATTGCGCCACGAGAAAAGAACACCCGCATCAAATCCTATGGGGGAACCGGGAATCATGGCTTCAAGTGCGGCACCTGCCACGATGCCGACTCCGCTTGAAGTTTCGTAGTTGGCACCGGCGACATTCGTGGGCACGTTGAAATGCAGGCTATTGATGCCCCCACCGGCACGAAGACCGATTTTTACCTGAGCCGATGCCATCAACGACGCCACAAGTAATAAAACAACAGTGAGAATCTTTGCTTTTTTCATAATCGTCGCTATTGTAAAACATCCTTGCCCGTTGACCCGTAAGCCCACAAGGCACGGATGCTATTAATTGAAAACTCCAAGTAGAAGAGGTAGGCGGCTGTG
>JAFZPB010000004.1 GCA_017552595.1 Muribaculaceae bacterium | reverse complement strand
TTCCTGTTGGCGGTACAGACACTTCGAGCACTGCTCCATCATTGAGTTTCGTTACGCGACTTTCCTTTCCAGTCTTATCGACTTGGATTTGTTCGCCGTATGTTTTCGATGCCATTCCGAACCAAGTTTTTGTAATGCCGATGATTTCAAATTGGTCGGGATTGTATTTATCAAGGAATGTCACGGGCACTCCCATTACACCATCATAATCGCAAGGAATTTCCTCCGTTTTACTCACTTCAATAGCATCATAATTGTCGTATTTAGGATAAGATTCTGGTGAATAATTCTTGTAAAGAATCAAGTTCTCGTGGCGTTTTTTAATATCAAGATTTGTAAACCAACAACTGGGAACATTCCCCATCATTTTTCCATCAACAACTTTTCTCGTGTTACAAATTGTTTCATCGTTAATCTCGAACCACATTCCGCCAGAAAAAGAACGATAGCCTACCCAAATTTTATTATCTTTAACAAGTGGAAATATTTCTTTTGTTGAAAGAATATTCTTATTTCCTATTATCAAAAACTTCTTGTCATACTCCATCAACTGCGCCACATACTCGCGGAACAACGAGAAAGGCGGATTCGTCACCACGATATCAGCCTGTTTCAGCAGTTCTATACACTCTTTTGAGCGGAAATCCCCATCGCCTTTCAGCGGATGGATGCCGATTTCTTCTGGGTCGGGAATGTGATTACCATTCTTGTCGCCGTCGTAAATCAAATAAATGGCCTGCTCGCTCTTGTTCTGACTGAACAAGTCCATATTCTGGTTTTTATAGCAAGTCGTGATAAGCCGCTTCAAGCCCAAAAACTCGAAGTTGTAGGCGAAGTAGGTGAAGAAATTCGACACACGCGGGTCGTCGCAGTTGCAAAGCACCGTCTTGCCTCGGAAATGTTCGCGGTAATGCCGCAACTCGTTATTGATGTCTTCCAATTGTGTGTAGAATTCATCCTTTTTTGCCTCTTTCGCAGCATTCAGATTTTTGTTTGCCATATCAAATGATTTGTTTCTTTGCCACAAAGGTACAAAGTTTTTTTCAAAATCGGAAAAAATCGGGGGAAATTTCTTAAATCTCTCGCTTATTACAAGTTCTTTTCGTACCTTTGCGCCACGAAAAGCGTTATAGGTATGCTTTGGAGAATCAATTTTTATTAATAAAACCAACAAAACAATGAAAAAAATCAATCTGAAAGTCCTCGCCCTTGCAATGGCAGGCACCCTCGTGATGAATTCGTGCATCGGCTCGTTCAGTCTGTTCAACAAGTACGCCGAATGGCAGCGCACGATGAGCGACAGCAAGTTTCTCAACGCCATTGTCGGCTTCGTTCTGATGCCCGTCGTCGGTTCTATCACGCTGTTCATTGACGCAGTCGTGCTCAACACGATTGAGTTCTGGACGGGCGACAATCCGATGGCTAAAAACGTCGGGAAAACCCAGAAAATCCTCGGTGGCGACGGTCGCTACTATGCCGTGAAAACACTCGAGGACGGCTACGAAATCACCACGCCCGACGGCGAGAAGATGAAGTTCCTCTACGACCGCGAAAACAACGCTTGGATGCAGGTGCAGAACGGCGAAGTGAAGGAAATGTTCCGCTTCAACGCCGACGGCACGGTGAAGGTGAATACGCCCGAAGGACAGAAGGATGTGGCACTCGACGAAGCCGGACTCTATCAGGTTCAGATGGCCTTCAGCGGTGGTAATTACTGGGCTTGCCGCTAAGTCGGAATCCGATTCGGAAATTTTTTTGTAAAATATTGAATTTCAAAGAAATACGACATGAAAATCACTGAGAAAATCCATTACGTCGGCGTGAACGACCGCAACAAATCGCTGTTCGAGGGTTTGTGGCCGCTGCCCAACGGCGTGAGTTACAATTCCTATCTGATTGACGATGAGAAAGTCTGCCTTATCGACACGGTGGAGGCCGATTTCTTCACGCAATACCTCGAAAATATCCGCGAAATCATCGGTGAGCGGCCTGTCGATTACCTCGTGGTGAATCACATGGAACCAGACCATAGCGGCAGCATCGCCTTGCTCCGAAAATATTATCCCGAGATGCAGGTTGTCGGCAACAAAAAGACTTTCGGAATGATGCAGGGTTTTTATGGCGAACAAAACAGTAGCGACATCGAGGTGGCGAATGGTTCGCAACTCTCGCTCGGCAGCGTGACGCTCGACTTCGTGCTCACGCCGATGGTTCACTGGCCAGAAACGATGATGACAATGGTGGCCACCTCCAACCTCCCCCAAAAGGGTGAGGCTGTCCTTTTCAGCGGCGACGCCTTCGGCTGTTTCGGCGCATTGAACGGAGCCGTCATCGACAAGGACATGAACTGCGAGGATTATTGGCTCGAAATGGTGCGCTACTACTCGAACATTGTCGGAAAATACGGCACTCCCGTGCAGAATGCGCTGAAAAAACTCGCAGGCGTGAAGCTCGACTACATCTGCTCGACGCACGGACCCGTATGGCATGACTGCATCGAGAAAGTTGTCGGCATCTACGACCGTCTTTCGCGCTACGAAACCGAGCCGGGACTCGTCATTTGCTACGGCACGATGTACGGCAACACCGAGCGAATGGCTGAAATCATTGCGCGTGCAGCAAGCAATGCCGGCGTGAAAAATATCGTGGTTTATAACGTGTCGAAAACGCATCACAGCTACATTCTCCGCGACATTTTCCGCTATCGGGGCCTCATCGTCGGCGCACCGACCTACAACACCGGCCTTTACCACGAAATGGATGTGCTGCTGTCGGAAATCGCGGGTCGCGACATCAAGGGCAATCACCTTCTCGGTTGGTTCGGTTCGCACGGTTGGGCATCGAAGGCAGTGGCTGAAATTCAGCGTTGGAACGACGACAAACTGCATTTCACGCCCGTCGGTGAGCCGGTCGATATGAAACAAGGTCTTTCGCCCGA
>JAFZPB010000066.1 GCA_017552595.1 Muribaculaceae bacterium | reverse complement strand
ACAAGGTAATCATCGCCCTCGCCGCCGTAGATCGTATTCTTGTACGCACTGCTACCCAGTATCGTGTTATCGAGGTCGTTGCCCGTAATTGTCGCGGCTTTCTTCCACGCGGAGCCGTCAATATATTCATCCTCTTCACCAGCAACGAAGTTCGATTTATTTATCTTCTTGACGCCGAAAATTTCTGTAGTCTCGTTACCGTCCGCGTCGACGAATAGTATTTCCTTGAGCTTGCCGTCTTTAATCGTGAGCGTCTTACTTGAAGAGCCGAACGTCAACACAACGTCAGAACCTTTAACCGATGACTTAGTCCATTTGCTGGCGATTTGAATTGCGTCCTCGTCGACCGTGTAATCCGTGATAACGTCCTTGCCTGCGGTGTAAATGAACAAATCATTACCGTCGCCGCCTTCGAGCGTGTCATTACCTGCGCCGCCCCAAAGCGTGTCGTCATCACCTTCGCCGAAAAGTTTATCAGCCAGCTTGCCGCCGACTATGCTATCGTAGCCGTCGCCGCCGTAGATTGTATTCTTGCCAGAGCCGCCGAGGATTGTATTCTCAAGCTCATTGCCCGTAATTTTAATAGCCTTCGTGCGTTTCGTCGCGTCGACGACCTCAACATCCTCTGCTATCGTCAAAGGCGTCTTCGTGTTGTTATCCACAATCAAAACTCCGCTTGACAATTCTCCTGCGATATTGGCGGGCGATTCGTTGTCGTCGAACTTCAACCAACTTGCCGCGCCCTTTAAGGTTATCTGTCCGTCACCGATTTTGATTATTACATCGTCGCCGCCGTCGAGCGTTGAGTAAGTGCCAGAGCCGTCGCCGATTTTCAGCGTCGAAGTCTCATTGAAGCCTTCGATAACGTCATTGCCGTCGCCGACCGCGTATTGAATCACCGTGTTGGTTGAGTCAATCTCGATAGAATCGTTGCCCGCGCCACCGATTATCGTATTTTGCTTGCCGCTACTGTAAATCTCATCATTACCCGCGCCGCCGCTAAGCAAAGCTTTCGTGGCGTTGTTAGCCTCAATTATATCGTCGCCGTCCTCGCCGTAAATCTTAACGCTCGTGGTTTTGCGTTGCGTGGCAATGTAATCACCGCCGTCGCCGCCTTTGATTGTGACGTTGCTCGCCCGATTGATTAACTCGTCGTCGTAAGTCGTGCCCGTGATTGTAGTTTTAGTGGTTTTGTTGGTGATAATCTTGCCTTCAGTGTCAGAGGATGTCGTATCACCACTTTTTATGCCGAAAATGTTAAGCTTCGACAAAGTTGTCGCGTCGCTTAGCGTAATTGAGCCTTCGCCAACCGTCACGACGATATTATTGCCGCTCTCGACGATTGAGTAAGTGCCCGTGCCGTCTCCGATTTGAAGTGTCGAATTTTCCTTGAATCCGATAATCGAATCGTTACCGTCGCCAGGGTTATAAAGAATAACATTATCATCGGGCTTAGTTGAAGAATTATAATTTATGAGGCGGATCAAATCGTTGCCAGTGCCGCCGCTTATCGTTGCGTTTGCGCCACCGCAGTTTTCGATAGTGTCGTTACCTGCATCGCCGCTCATTGAAACGTTCTTGCCGTAATTCCCATAACTGATATTGACGATAGAATCATTGCCCTCGCCGCCACCGAGTGTCACGTTTACACCGCCACCAAACGTAATGCTCGATCTCTTGAAACCGTTGGTAAGGGTATCATCGCCCATGCCGCCGAAAACGGAAGCCGCATTTTCAAGGTAATT
>JAFZPB010000065.1 GCA_017552595.1 Muribaculaceae bacterium | reverse complement strand
GATGCAACGTCACGTTGCTAAGTTCATAACTCTTTCCTCAACAGGTATAGGAAAAACGGTGCGCCTAACATTGCCATTAAAATCCCGACGGGCAACTCCGTAGGGGCGAAAATCGTTCGAGCAACCGTGTCGCTTATCGTGACGACTGCCGCGCCCAATGCCGCCGCGCCTGGTAAAAGTATTCGATAATCCGAGCCGAGGATAAGCCGCGCCGTATGAGGAACGATTAATCCTACGAAGCCGAGCAAGCCAACTACACAGACAGCTGACGCCGCAAGCAATGCAGCTATCGCCGTTAAGATCGTCCGAACGAGATTGACGCGCACGCCCAGCCCCGTTGCTACTTCGTCGCCCAGTTGCAAAACGTTTAGATGTCGTGCCGCTAAAAACGTTGCCAACGTCCCAGCGATTGAATACGGCAATAAAAGTTCGACGTGTTGCCAACTCCGCGCAGATAAGCCGCCGACCATCCACAGTAATGCGCCGTGAACTTTATCGCTGTAGAAAATCAGCAATGCCGATATGCCCGCGCCTAGGAACGCGCTGACTGCTACGCCCGCCAATATTACGCGTATCGGGCGAATGCCGTCCTTCCACGCCAAAACATAAATCAACGTTGCCGCTAGCATTGCCCCGATAAATGCCGCCGGTGTCACGAAAGCTCCTGCGTCGCCTGCAACCATCATGACGAATATTCCGAACAGCCCCGCGCCAGACGATATGCCGATTATATGAGGGTCTGCAAGCGGATTTTTCATGACGGCTTGCAATATCGCGCCCGATAATGACAAGTTCACGCCCACGAGCATTGCGACGATTGTTCGCGGCAAGCGTATGTTCATTAGGATTTGCCGCTTTGTTTCGTCGAGTTCGCCAAACACCTGCGCGGGAGCTATTTCAACTGAGCCATTCATTATGCTAAAAAAAAATCCCGCGACCGTAGCCGCGCAGATTAGGAAAAATTTTATCGTCTTCATGTCGTCGTTAGTTGACCAGCTTGCAAGTAATCTTCGAGATAAAGCCGTTGACGACCTTGAACTTAATCTTTTTGGTGCGGTCAGTGCTGTAGTATTCATATTCGACGCGGTCGCGCTCTTTGTCGACTTTATCCGCCTTGCCGAATGTCGAATTCAATTCCTCCGCCGCCAGACCTACCCGCACGCCGTCATAAGTGGTAATCGTTACGCTACACGTTGAAACTTCCGTGACTACGCCGCGCTCAACTTCAACCTTGAAATTTTTATAAGTCCACTCGTCGCCGTCTTTAATAGTCGGTTGTCCGAAAGTGCTAACTAAATCCTCCGCGCTGATACCGGGCATCATGCCGCCAATAGCCATTTTATTATCGTTAATCACAGCGAAACATACCGCCGAACTTAGAATCATCGCGCCACAAAGGAGAGCCGTCAAAATATTCCTCATGACAGAGCCTCCGCGTTATTGGTTGAAACGCTTGACGAAAACATCTTCAGTTTCGGGATAGCCGAAGTAGAAACCTTGGATAATGTC
>JAFZPB010000064.1 GCA_017552595.1 Muribaculaceae bacterium | reverse complement strand
ATTAATGCGGCTTTGGACGAGTTCACTCTGATGAAAATTCTTTCGCGCATTGAAGGAGACTCTCGTTCGATTGGTAATTTGTTCGAAATGATGGCAACAGTGATTACTGCCGATTATCCGAAATCGTATGAGAAATTGGCGAATATGGCTAAAACCCTGAAAGAAAAGCAATTCGTTTCGTACTGGACTTGATGACAGACTATTCGCCCATACAACACCTTGAAGTCCGAAACAGTGATGTCACCATTCGCTTCACTTGCCAAAACTATGGCAAGCGGATAAGAGAGTGCGCTGATAATCTGTTGATTAAAGACGATGTGCCCGAGACACAAATCCGCAAAAAGGCAATTTTCGGACAGACAGTTGAGGGTGTTGAATTTCGCCGTGGCTCTGGCGAATGGGTAACCGAGGCCGAAACCTGTGATTGGGACGCGTTCTTCTTCGAGAACACCGACTATCCGCTTCACGCGATTGCCAACGATTCCGATGTGAAGTTGGTAGGGCTCAACATTGGCAAGGAATGGAATCCGCACGTTGTGGCCGAAGACGGCATTATTTTCGGCGCAATCAATTTCCGCAATCAGGTGGGCCGAACCAACTTTCGAGTTGCTTATGAGAAAAACGGCGAGCCCCTGAGTCTTGATTTCACCACCGAAGTGCTGAGTTACAAAATGGACTACCGCACCGATATGCGCAGCGTGATTCGCGACATTGAGGAGGAGTTTGCGATGCTCAGTTATTCCTATCTGAAAAAGACTTATCTGACTTTCCGCTTGTCAAACAACGAATCGCCCGACTTAATCTGGTGGCAGATTTTCCGCGACTGTTTCGACAAAATTACCAATGCCGCGCGGCTCATAATTGGCAACCCCAAACGCCGTCTGCAAACCATTGTACGCTACGAGCGTGCCGAGCGGATGCCATATATGCCTGTCGATTTGGAGAATGAATATGAGGAGTTCAAAGACAATCCCGCGCACCTTTACCGTATGGAGGAGATGTATCTGAGCAAGGATACTATCGAAAACCGATTCCTGAAATACGCCCTTGCAAGCATTTTGGACCGTTTCAAGCGCGTCCGCCGCAATGTGGAGCAGGTACTGAAAGCCGACAATACTGAGATGCGCGCCGAAATCGCCAATATGGAAGATGAGTTGAACACTTTGGCCAACGATTCGTTTTTCCGTGGCATTGGCACTTTCCGCGGATTCACACAAGATTCATTGGTGATGAAGCAGGCGGCTGGCTATCGCGATGTTTACGAATCTTGGGTTATTCTGCAATGCGGCTACGATTTGCAAGACGGTGTTATGCAACTCGAAGTGAAAGACATTTCGGAACTTTACGAGATTTGGTGCTTCATAATGGTGAAGCGAATGGTGCAACACATTTTGCGCGGCAAGGCTTCGGCCAACGACAGCGGCGAGGACAGAAACCGAGCAGTAAGCGGCAGTTTTATCAAAACCCTTCTTCAAGGAAGCAACTCAGAGGTTGTTTTTGTCGAGAACGAGCACCCCGATGTGCAACTCGCTTCGCTGATGTACAACGCCACAACCGACGATGAGGAACAATTAAAAGACGAATCGGCAATAAACAAAAACACTGATATTGCCGACACAACTTCGAAAACCACCGAGCAGCGCCCCGACATTGTTCTGCGGCTCAGCAAAACCAACGAATCGATACAATACACCTACCTTTTCGATGCAAAATACCGCATTCGCGACACCCGCGTGAAAAACGTCGATGTGCCGCCCGTCGATGCCATTAACCAACTTCACCGCTACCGCGATGCTATTTTCTACAAAAAATCCGCTGATGAACCGCTGAAGCGCGAAGTGATTGGCGGCTACGTGCTTTACCCTGGCAATATGACAAAAACAGAGTTCGT
>JAFZPB010000063.1 GCA_017552595.1 Muribaculaceae bacterium | reverse complement strand
CCGTGGACATGGATTGAGCCGCCAGTCGGCGAAAACTTGCGTCGGCTCGGGTTTAAGGCCGCCGCTATGGCATTGACCGACAAATCGATAATGCTTGACTCTCCGCTATTGAAAAACGAACAGCGGCTCGCGGTCGTTTTGGGTACGGAAGGCGACGGCCTTTCGCACGAGGCCATTTCCGACGCCGACTATGTTGTCAGAATCCCGATGGCTCACGGCGTGGATTCTCTGAATGTGGCGGCGGCTTCCGCCGTGGCGTTTTGGGAAATTCGGGTAAGCAAATAAGAAAAAACATTTTTTCCGAAAAAAATTGTCGGTGTGAATTGCTAAAGCCGAAAAAAATGTTTTCCTTTGTGGAAAAGTTGAACTTAAATATTTTGCAATCATGAAAATCAAATCAATTCTTATCGCTTTGACGGCCGTTGCCGTGTCGTTTTCGGCAGCAGGTCAGTCGCTTGAAGCCCAATTGGCCGGCAAAAAGCCAGTAGTAATGGAAGCGCCTAACTTCAAGGTGAAAAAGCCTGCGGCCTTCAAGGCTGTCGGTCCGGTAAAATTAGTCTCATCCAAGCAAAACGACATCATCGACGGTGACGAATGGCTTCGCGACCACAGTGGCGGACAAGCCGACCTTATCAATCCCGACAACGCTCCTGCAGGATTCCCTAAGGAAATCGATGGAGCGAAACTTTGCCGCCTTGTTTGTGACAACGCCGGAGGCAAATACATCGGTCTTTACGGCTATTTTAACGAAGAACCGTTGCGGCTGATTATCACCGACGCCGAGGCGAAAACAGTGGAGCACTACATCAACTTCGACAACTTCAAATGGCCGCCCGTGAAAGTGCATTATGCAGCATCTAATCTTTTCGGTCAATGGGCTCGCGTGGTAGATGACACGCTCTATTACTCCTTCGGACACAACACCTATGCCGATTCGACAAACGGCATGACCGGCTACATCTGCGCCATCGATTTGAACACCTATAAAATGAAATGGCTGGCAGGTCCGACAGTGTCGAACAGCACATTCGATTTCTCCTACAACCGCATTATCTGCGGTTACGGTTTCACCGACGAACCCGACTATCTGTATGTCCTCGACGCCAATTCGGGCAAGTATATCCAACGCGTCAAACTCCGCAAAGGTCCCGACTATATCGTGGTGACGGGCGACAAAGTTTATGTCCGCACATATAGTTACGACTATATTTTCAACATCAAGGCGGGTGTTTCAGGCAAGTGATATGACTTCGGAAGAACTAATTGCTGAAATAAAGTCGCTGTGTGTTGCCGAAAAGGGAAAATACGATTGGCTTGACGAGGTGATTGATGAAATCATTGAGAACGCTGAAGAACTGATAACGAATTTTCCGTCGGATGATATTTTAGAAAATGTCGATGTCATGTTTATTAGTGATGACCATCATGACGGCTATATCCATGAGTTGTATGTCACTTGCAAAAATCCCGAGTTGAATGGACTGGGTTTTTCTTTAGATGACATGTCATGTGGTGTGGGCAATGATGACGGGGACAGTTTTTTTGATGCTCATTTTTCGTCGCGACCAATGCGGGAAATAGCCTTCGAAGTGTATTCCACGATAAAGCAGCACATGGTGAAATGGTAGAGCCTCTAAATAAAAACGGGCCGCCCAAGCGAAAGCGAAGGCGGCTCATTTTTATTATATGGCAATATAATTATCTTATAACGACTTTGCTCGTGCGGAGCGTGCCGTCGCTCATCGTTTCGACGCGGATAACGATTTGTCCTGTATGTGGATGCTCAACGTGTCGACCATATATGTCAATATATTCCGATTTGATTTCTGTGGGCGGGTCGGCTGGTTGAATTTCCACTGCGGCATCAAATTCTTCGATGAAGAAATCCTGCCAAATTGGAGTCGCTTTGTAAATGCCCGTACATCCTTCGGGAACGAATAGCGTGCATTTCTTCTTGTCAATGCCCGCGAACGGTTCGTCATCGGCTCCTGTCATTTCAAGTTGAGGGGGCGTTTGCGCATAGGAATGTATTTCCGCAAGCCCCGTTCCGGCGAACGCCTGCTTTTTTATTAGGTTGACGTTTTTCCCTATAACAAGGTTGGACAGCGAAGATGTCAGATAGCAGAATTTGGGATAGATGGTGGTGACGTTATCGCCGATTATCATTGTGGAATATGTGTAGTTGCGTGGATAAGTGTCGCCGTCAATTTCTATAGTTTCGGAAGAAAAAGTGCCTTCCGCCGATTCTTCGTCCACGCGGTAAGCGTCCCAAGTGATTGTTTTTAAAGGAGATGTCAACTGTGTAGGCATTTTGTAGGAGTCCTGAGGTAAGGCTACTTTCAGATAAGGGTTAATCGAGTATTTGCTATACGTTCTTAGGCTTTTCGGAAATACGATAGATTCTCCGGCCCCGTGAAAAGCGCATTGCTCAATGCTTCTGACATTCTGTAGGTTTATATCTTTCAGTTTAGTGCATCCCACAAATGCCTCTCTTTCAATGTTGATTACATTTTCAAGGTTAATTTCTTCAAGATTGCTTCTAACGAGGAATTCCGGAAGTCGATAAGCAATGTTGCCATAAGGGAACATATATCCATATTCTTCGGGTAATGGAGCATCTCCTGCAGGAGAAGAAAAAGCCCTTAATCCGATAGTCAGAATTGTTTTTGGGAGAATTACCTTCCGTGGATTCCTGTATTTAATATGATTAGTTTGACGTCCTGTGCCCCAATAGCTTATTTCCTCACAATCTTCTGGGTGCCTTCTCTCAATCTCATCGGTGGTGTATGTATAAGAAGTACGGCATGGATAAGGTGTGAATGCGTAAGCGTCAATGCTCGCAACCACCACACCGACAGAATCCTCCTCTTGGCCGGTAAACGGATTAACACACGGATGACCGTCAAGGCATTTCACGCGTATTGAGTCGGGAATGACAAGAATGTCGTCCATCTCTTCAAGAGGCCCATGGTCAATCGGAACGTCGAACTTATCAGTGAAATAATCGTACTGTTTTGTTTTGCAGTAAGCGCCATACACTGACGCGACTATCCCGGGGAAAATATCAGTATACCAAAAATAATGCCAACCTGTCTCATCCCTTGCAATCCACCTCTGCCATGGCAGCACAATTGACGGACAGTCACTAGGAATGTAATACCGTAATGGGGTGCACTTCATGTCGTATTCGATTATGGGGGAGTGTTCTTCGTCAGGAATGATAAAACAATTACAAATATAGCAATCATCATATCCGCCCCCATAATAATAATAGCCATAGTAGCGCGATGAAACTATTTGACTGTCGGCTAATGCCCAAACTCCTGTCATGACAATGAATATAGTCAGTGATATGAATCGTTTCATAGTTGTATTATTTGGAGATTATTTGTGTTATACAGAAATGAAATTATGTAGGACCCGTTGTTTGATATGGAGTTCACAATATTCCCATTGAGAGAAAAAAGGATCCTTGAGTTCAGTCCGACAGTCGCTTTTATTAGCAATTTTGGACATATAGTGCGGACAATGCCGGAAGTCTCTGTCGTTAAGGTAACATTCTCGGCGACGGTTATGTCACATTCATCAGTCAAAACCGTGTCGCCCACTTGAGTTGAGCCGAATAAATCCAACAGATTTATCGTTTGCGTGGCAGAAAAAGCGCGTTGCGTCAGGGCGCTAATCGCGTTTCTTCTGCGTGCGACAAATTTACTGCATGGGTTTGTTTCAAATGCAGTGGGATTTTGGCTTACCACCTCCAAATAGGCATCTTCGGCAATCAGGCTATAATTGTCATCAACAATGAGGGCATCAACCTTTATTCCTGTCGAATGTGTCGCCGATAAATAGCGCGGGTTGAAATAACCTTTAAAATGGAAATCAATGAAGGCGCATTTGTCTAATGCGATTAGATGTGTTATGCCGCTCAAATTCGAAGGCATACGTATGTTGTAGAACCGGCATAATTGTGTCTTATACAGATTTACTGCGCAATTTGTTATCCCTTCGAACGAAACGTTCTCAAAAACATTCCCGTTATTTTTGTCAATATGGTACTCGTCATCAGGGTCGAAATTTGAAAAAGCCGATTCGGACGAATGGTCGGTAAGAATCCCGAAGTTGGCATTAATGCGACCTCCAAGGAAATAGTTTTCGTTAACCCAAACTTTGTGCTTGGCAATTATTGTTTGATTGCCGTTAGTATATGTATGTTCCTGTACAACGCTCGGGTTAGTTGCCCATAAATTAATAAATAGTCCAATGTCGCAGTTGATTATTTGCCAACGTATTTTATTGTACTGCGATCCTGCTGAATAAGTGGGCACCATAATAATGTTATTATTCGTATCTTTTTCCTCATGAAACTCTTCAGTGAATAATGTTGGAGAGAAATTCAGTCCTTTGTCAAATAGTAAAATCCTACCGATATTAATGTCGCTGTTATGGACATTGCCCGAAAACAGAACCCCCGACATTCCGTTGCCGGTCAGGTTACATTCGAGGCTGCAAATGTCGATTCTCAATTGGTCGGTCTGCAATTCAAGCGCGCAGTCGGGGTTGCTTCCGTTTTGATTGTATTCATAAACAATTCTTCCGGGGCACTTCAGACCCCTACCTTTTTCGCTAATAACAATTTTATCCTCCAAGTAGTATCGTCGTTGGGGCAAAACCACTATGGCATCATCTTTACACAACCCAAATGCTTTGTTGACTGGGGCAATAACGTTGTGCCATTCAGCGGCCCCGAACCAGTCGGCATTGATTTCGGCATTGGCAAGAAACCCTTCAATATTATCTAACGACCCGATGAACAGTTTGTAATCGGGAGCGATGATGGTTGTGCCATCGAATGTTAATATATGACCGTTCAAATTGATTTGACCTCCTTGGAATTCAAGAAAGACATTTCCTATTGTCGTATTTTCACTCAAGGTAATATCGGCATTTATGATGATATAATTTCCGCTAGGAGGGAAATCGGTTTGGATTGATGCGATTATGGTATTCATATTAATCTTCATTTAAGATTTCCTGCCATTTTTCTTCGGGGTCACATTCCACGAATTCCTTGAATCCGTAGATTTCCCATTTGTCCTCGTAATCGGATTTGCTTCCATACGGGACATATACAATGCACTTTGATGTGTCCATACCATAGAATGTCGGAATGCCGTAATATGAGCCACACGTGGGCGGGGTGCTGGCACAAATCACAATTTGTGTGATTCGCGTGTAAGCGAACGACATTCCAGCAATGGTGTTTTGGGGGATATACACTGCTCTAATATGTTGATTATATGCGCACGCTGACTTTAGATATACTGTGAGCTCGTATCCGTCACACACAAGTTTGTCTGGAAGTCTGACCTTTTCGCTTGTCGCCAACTCACCAAGACATTCAATCAAACCGATGGTCCAAGGTTTGTCAGGATCACTCCCCCACCCTGCATAATAAAACACAGAGCACAGATACTGATTGCCATCCTTGTCGGTAAGCGTTTTGCAAAGAGTAAAGTCAAGGGGTACGGAATGGACATCAATAGGAATTAATGCCATAAAAATGGGAATAAGGGCTGCTTTCAGAAGTTTAATAGTTCTACGAGTTCGTGAGAGTTAATAATCATACTTGAATATGCCGCCTTTATAATGGCGTTATTACAGACGAATTGGATGCCCGAACTGCCCGACAAAACACAAACAAAAGAGATATCGGGCAGGGCAAGAATCTGATTCGGTGAGCATTTTATTTTCAGGGTCATCCCACCGGAAACCACGAGACGCACAATTTTCGTCAACAACTTTGCCCCACCTCCGATATCTGGGAAGATTTCGTCGAAATCAATTTCATGATTGATTGTCCCCGAATAGATTTGCATAACTATTCGATTGTACGCATTGGTTTCAGAATGACAGTATGCTATTATGTCGGATGATGGAGGCAGTGTTGGCAATGCACAAGCGCGGGTCATCGGCCAATCGGAATAGTTGTGGTTTGTTATCGTGACGTTGTGAGAATCGGTGGAATCCATTCTGTTTAAGTCGAATCCGCACTTGTTGTCAATGCGTATGTTTCGGCAGTTATTTAATAATATGAATTTGTGGAATGATTCGTCGTCGCGTCTCAGTTCGTTGGTGGAAATCCGACAATTCTTAAAAGTGAAATTTTCGCAATCGTGAAGGTCAAGAGAAACCTGCCCTTCCTTTTCAAAACCGACGTTTTCAAAAACACAGTCAGTGGGTGTATAAAGGTGGTAATTGTTGGGCAACACTGGTGGTGTCGGTTTCATATATAGGGCATTTACTCCATGAAGCCTTCCTCCAAGAAAATAATTGTCGGTAAACCAAACGGAATACTGAACCGTTTGCGACGAAACATTATTGGCGTTAGCACAGAAATCGAAATAGATGTCGTAGGTGCAACTTATGATTTGCCACTTAAAGCGACAATGCTGAACCCCAGAATTCATTGCGTCTCCATAAAAAGCAGGGGAAAAGTCCAAACCTTTGTCAAAGGCGGTAATAAAATCTGCTCGTATGTCGCAATCGTATGCATTTCCCGAGATGCGTACGGCAGAGCAGTCGTTTTGACCATTTGTCCTGTGAATCCTGTGAATTAGAAGATTAATGCGTTCAGCACGCAAATCGAACATGCAATCAAGCGAAGAAGATGAGCAGTTTATTTGTCCGTTGCACACGAGCGAAGTTCCGCTCTTGTCTAAGATGATAGGGGATATGTCGTTTGAATTTATGGTGTATACTCTTGAGGGCATCACGACAGTTTGGTTTAAGCTCAATCCAATAGCCGTATTAACGGCCTTTGTGCACAATCCAGCTGTGGCTGCGCCGAACCAGTCGGCGTTGATTTCCGCGTTTGCGAGCGACCCGCTAATGCTGCTATATCCAATGAAAACTGAATAATCCGAGGCTATAATGGTGTTGTTGTTAAAAGCCACCGAAAAATGATTGACAATCGCATTGTTGTTTTGGTCATATACTTCTTCCGTGCAGATAATCTGTGCTCCGTTACGGAACTCCAATATGGAGCCGGCAGCAATAGTCAAATTGCCTTCCAGTTGAATGTCTGAAACGACCAGCAGGTGCCCTTGGATGTTTGACAATTCTGTCGCCGATGTCACTGTGATGGCTGCCATAACGGTAGTATTTAACAACCACAAATTTACGGCTTGCAAACTTGGTTTGCAAGCCGTAAGGGTTAAACTTTGTTAAATCGATATTGTGCTATCTTATAACGACTTTGCTTGTGCGTAGAGTGCCGTCGCTCATCGTCGCCACGCGGATAAGCACTTGCCCTACCGATGGCTTGTCGATGCGAACGCCCTGCAGGTTGTAATAGACGGCGTTGCGGTCGGATTGCGCCGCGGAAACTGTTTCAACGCCCGTGATGATGATTTCGGCGTTCATAGCGTCGGCGGCAGGAGATGATGATGCCGAGCCGTCGGAATATTGAATCATTGTCGGGTCGGTGGTGACAGGCTCTCCGCCGGAGGTGGTGAGGTTTTCACCAGCGCCATAGACGGCTGTCAGACGGTAGCGCCAGGTTGCTGGGTCGTCCTGCGTCGGGTCGGAGTAGGAGAGCGGAGCAACGCGTGAGGTCACGTCGAACAAATAGTAGAACGGCAGCGAAATCTCCCGCTCGTTCTCCGTTCCGGCATCAACGATGATTTTGTTGGCGTCGAAATTGTAGTTGCCCGGATAACGGCCGGCGATAAGCCCCAATCCTACGGGATAGGTCATGGCGGGATTTTCCGTCGGGTCGAGCAGATTGTCGAGCGTGCGGTCGGTGACGTTAATCCATGTGGTGCCGTTGTCCTTCGACATTTGAAGTTGGTAATAACTTACAGGAATGTCGGTGGCAGGAGGATTGCTCATTGTCAGTTCGATTCGATAGGAGTCGAAGTAACATTTGTGCTGACCGCTTCCGTCGCTCCACCACACATCATGTTCCTGACGCGGCGAAACGAAGGTGTTCACTGTCATCGAAGGTGCATAAGTGGTGTAGGCCGTAAGAACAGCGGCCTTTGTGGTGGCCTGAACATTATACGGGTCTTTGCCGCTCTTGACGTAGTGCGCCGTTATGCTTGCCGTGTAGGTTGAGCCCACTTTGAAGTTACGGGCGGGAATCGTCACGGTGGCGTTGTCGCCCGCGCTTATTGACAAGTTGTTGAAGTTGGCTCCGCTCACGTTCTGAGCGTAGTTTGTGCCGTCGCTGATAGTGATAATGTAACTGTCGAGCGTCCAACCGTAGAATCCGCTTGATGACGGGCGGTTGAATGTCAGCGTACCGTCGTAGCGGATAAGGTCGGCGGTCGGGTTGTTCGACGACTTGCCAATCACGGCATTGTAAACGAGGTTTATGCTGGCGGCATCGACGGCCGATGTCGGATGGGCGTCAATCACGTACGTAGCGAAAGTTTCTGCCGAGTTGAGGTAGCCAGTTTTCGTGGCGAAGGCGTAGAGCGTGCAGTTGTCGGTGAGGGTGACGCTGCCACCGTTCGCCATCGTTGAGTAGTTGACGCCGTCGGTTGAATAGTGGATTACGGCATCGGTCGTTGCCGAAGTGATTGTCACAGTCTTCCATTCATTGTAAGTTCCTGCCGGGACGGAGAATGTGGGCGCGGCGGCATATTCGAATGGCATTCCGTATCGGTAGATGGTTGACAAATATCCGCCGACCGTTTGATAGATGTAGGCGTATGTGCCGTCAGCGCTAACGCGTGCTGTTAGGCTCTGATAAGTTGGAGTAGCTGTGCTTGTCAGCGTTTCAGCGCGTTGGGCAACAATAGAGTTATTCGACATTTTGCGAATTGTAAAGCCATCTTTATAGTTGGATGGCCCGTTAGCCTCAACGACATAGACTTCACCTCCGAGTTGGAATACGTCAAAACCATCGGTTGAACATGGATTTGGGCCAGAGCCGATACTAACCATTTTTGAATTGTCATCTTTCCATTTTGCCACATATTTGTTTCCACGTTCACGCATGTAGAAAGCATACGTCGGATTATTAGCATCGGTTTCTGCAACAGTTCTATATTTTGGCTGCGCAACAGCCGTACCTGAAATGTTAAAACCAGTTGCAACGGTTGCGGTTGATGAAATTTGTTGACAACTTGCAACCTTAAAAGTTACGCATAATTGAGTGTCGTAGGCACTAGGCTTGCCTGGCGTCACAAATATATATGCACCTTCTGAACTAAGAACATTCCCTACAACACGACCTATGTTGTCCGCTCGATTTGGGACACTACTAGGTGCCGAAAGTGTAAGAGTGTGCTCTATTCCATTGGGGTCAACAACAACAAGATTCTTATAACAGTTAGTTCCATAAATATTTCCCCCTTCAACAATGATGTTGCCTGCATCATCCGATGTAATACCATACCACATAGTATTGTTAACTAGATTAGACATATTATGCCAATCCGAGCGATTACCATTCTTGTCAATCCTGATGATTTTTTGAGCAGTTCTAACAGTAGTATATAAATAATCTCCATAACCTGTTGAGAAGTGAGAGTCATTTGAAACGGGCACATTTGTTGTTTCCATCATCTTGGTGAAGACAAACTGCGACGGGTCGATGACGGGTTGGTCGGTGATGGTGTATGTGGCCGACGCGACGCTCGACGATAGTCCGTTCTTTATTGCGATGGCTTTTACAGTTCGGGTGTGGGTTAGCGTCAGTGCGGAACTATACGTCGGAGAGTTAGCGTCGGGCGTTGTCCCATCGGTCGTGTAGTGGATTTCGGCACCTGCTGTGGCACAAGAGATGCTGACGTTGACGGAATTGGTGTAAGTGCCGCCTGCGGGAGAGAACACCGGGTTGGACGGTGCTTCGGGAGCGTTTGACAGTTCGATGCAGTCGAACGCCCATTGGCTCGCCAACGAAGTCACACGAAGTGTGTGGCGGCCGGCCGAGAGGCTGACGTTGACATAGTCGTAGTCATCGTGGTAATAGGGATTCCATGTGTTGATATTTGCCTTATTCGGATAGAAATAAAGTGTGTCGGTTTGCGCTTGGTTGCCCCATAGCGTCGACGACCAGTTGGCGGGAGTGTTGAGAAGCGTCTGATAAGCCGAGGCGTCGGTGGAAGTGCATCGCGGACGCTTGGTTTGGGTAGTATAGACGCGGTTGCCGTCGATTGAGATTGCGCAAGCCGCCGTGTATCGTTTTACCCAGTCTTCGGTCATATTCGGCATGGTGTATCCGTCGGCCTTCCCGTAACTGAGGTGCGCTCCGTAAGTGGCGATTGCTCCGTAAGAAGAGAAGTGAACGCCATGACGTACGCGCATCTTTACATTCATAGCCTCGCGCAGCGAGAACGTGTATTCATACCATGAGCCCCAATTGTGGATAGCCATCGGATTAGAGATATTCGTGCCAGAAGTATGTGTGCCATTGACATATTGATTCCAATCGGACCCCATGTTCATAAGGCAATAGCCGTTAGAGCAGGCCGACGATATGGCATTGGAAATGGTGGCACGTTCATTGTCGGAGCGATAGGAGCCGCAAGATGTGTCGCCGGCGCGGTTGTCGTAGCCGACGCCTTTGCCGCCGAGGTCGTAGTCTTCGGCTTCGATTACGATAGAGCCGCCGGCAGTGAGTTCGCGTTGGCGATAGGATTTGTCGTCGGCAAGGCTCAGAATCTTAATGTTGCGGATGTTGAATTTTGCGCCCGTGACATTACCGAAGTCGAATCGCATCTGCGAATCCGATGTGCCCCAATAAATAGTGCCGTCATTGCTTGCGAAGTTGTAGGCGGGAGTGATGTCGATTTGGTAGGTGCGGTAAGTTTCGTCTGTAGATGTTGCGGGAAGGCTATAGTGAATAGAGTGGGCTTCGCTGAGGCCTACCGACGAACTGAAGAAGAAAATCTGCAGGTCGGTGGGGAGAGGTGCGGCATATTCGAATGAAATCTTCGGATAATTCGCGCGGTTCACTGCCTGTCCGATTTGATGGGTGTATGTGAACGGGTCGCCGTTGGTTGCCGTAGTCGTATAGTGCTTTTCGCCGTCTTGGTTGGTGTACTCCGTCAGAGTAAGACCGCTGCTGCCGTTGCCCAGTGTGATGTCGATTGGCAGACCGCCGGCATGACCTTTGTAGCGATAGTTGAAACGGCCGTTGGGTGCGGAATCGCCGTTTGCGATGAAGTCGAGAATGTCGGGATTTGAAGGAACGTTGTCGGCCCATTTGAAGTCAACCGTGATTTGGTCACCGAGCCCGAGCAAAGACTTGGGCACAGCCACATACATCTGGTTGCCGCTGACGAAATAAAGGACTGTTCCGAGCGACGACCACGAGTAACTGCCGCTCGACGTGTTGCGATAGAGACAATAGTTGCCGCTTCCGTCGAGGCCCGTTCGGAAATCGTAGCCGCACCAGCCCGACGAGTAATCGTGGTCGGTGTTGATGAAGAGTTGCATCCACGTTCCGGCGTCGGAGGCTGACGGCGACGAGATGTTATCGACTGTGGAAGTGTAGAAATAGACGTAGTCCCTATCCGACGTGACTTTTGACATCTTAATGTCGTTTGACGAACGTTGCAGACAGTCAGGATCCATAGCCGCCCAACTTGTGTAATAGACATCGCCTGGCTCGTCGCGGAATTCAGGACCAATCGCCGACCATTGGCTCATATTGCCGTCAAGACTGATGGTGGTGCCTTCCTGCGAAGCCATAATGCTTCTGACGCCGCGATACTGACGGGCGTAGGAGACGAATTGCAGGTAGTAGTTGTCGCGGATGAGCGGATTTTTCGCAGGCTCGATATCGCGGTTAAATTCCTGGTTGTAGGCATCGACAAAGTAGGATTCGCCGATTGAGGCCGTTGCGCCCGGACGCACGAGGGAATATTGCGAAGTGCTGCTGATGATAAAACGTTGAGCCACCCATTCGTTCCACTGCGTGAACATCAAGACTGGCGGTTTCGTCGCAAGTGCGCGGCTCCATTGCTCGGCGACATAATCGCCGTAAGCGGTGCGGTTGCATAGGGCATATTGGTCGATAGAGGGTTGGCTGCCGTTGTGGTACGATTTCCCGATTTTCGTGGCAGGGTGTTGAGCGCAGGAAACGGTGATTTGCTCGTTGACACGTGTTGAGCCGTTCATCGTGTAGCCGAGAGGCTGAGGATAGTTTTCGAGCCATCCCCATTCGTCGGCGTTGCTTCCTCCCATCCATGCCCAGCATTTGCGGAAAGTGAAGTAGTTGCGGATTGTCGAACTTAGCGCCTGAACGGAACTGTCGTTTTTGTCGCAAAGAATCAGCGGTTTGTCGTTCCAGATAAACCAATATTTGTTGTAGGCCGCATTTGAATAGAAGTTGTCCCAAAGCGTTTGGAGGGTTGCGCCCGCGTTGGTGTTGAGGCAGAACACAAGGCGAGGCGATTTCAACCCGAGTGCGGTGCGACGGTCGATTTCGTTCATGACCACCTGCACTTGGCTCGTGTAGGTGTAGCCGTTCGTAACGTCGAAGAAATAGAAATCGACGCCGGCGTCCACGAGCATCTGCATGTGTTTCGCCACGATATAAACATTGCCCGAAGCATAGTAGCCCAAAGCGGGTTCGCCCCACCAGTGGATTTGGTTTTCGTAGCCGAAAGCGGGATTAGAGGGATTCGCATTGATAAGTTTAGTGATGTCGCGTACCTCGGGACCGTGTTGACCGTGGAGCATGTAGTAGAACATGCCTATATAGGTGTTGTTGTTGACCGTTGTCGAAGCAGCCCCGTTGTCGGAGTTCGCCACTTCACGGCCCAATTCGTCCCATGCCACCCAAGTGTCGGAATAGGTGTCCCACGCGGCCTCGGTAGTAATCTTCAGGTTGCGGATATTGAGTGTCACGCCCGATTTCGACCCCCAGTCGAAACGGAGAAAATCGGTAGAGGCATATCCCCAACTGAACGATTGACGGGCGTTGGCGATGTTGCAAGTAAACGTTTTCCATTCCGAAGCGCCGGTCATGGGGAGAGTGCCGTAACTTTCCGAACGGCCGCCCGCAATCGGGCTGAAGAAAATCTCAAGGTTGTTGACGCCCGACACGCAGTTGTATTCAAACGAAATCGTGGCGTAGTTGCCGCTGAGCAACTTCCCGACGGTCCCCGAAATTGTGTAGGGGTCGTTGCCGGAAGTGACAATCGTATATGTTGTGACACCGCCCGATGTCGATGACGTTTGCGTCACTTGGTTGGTCGTTGACGTCAACGTGATTGGCACTGGCTCAAATGCCGATGCGGCAACGGCAACCGACATTGCCGCCAAAACGAGGGATAGTTTTCGGAAACGTAACATAATATTCGTAGTTTGAACGATTCAATTATCGAGCGATAACTTTTTGGGTGCGGAGAGTGCCGTCGCTCATCGTGGCGATGCGGATAAGCACTTGCCCTACCGATGGCTTGTCGATGCGAACGCCCTGCAGGTTGTAATAGACATGGCCGACTTCAACGACGTCGGTTCCAATGGTGTCAATGCCAGTGGATGGCATGCCGAAACGGTAAATCGAGGTGTTGTAGCCCGAAACATTCTGATAGATGTAGGCGTAAGTGCCGTCTTCACTGACGCGGGCGGTAAGCGATTGGAATCGTTGCGAACCGCTGCTGACGGTTTCCGTCTTTTCGGCTACCACGTCGTCACTGCCCAATTCATGGATGGTGTAGCCGTCGCAGTAGTTCGTACCTGTCGGTTCGACGAGATATGTTTTGCCACCGAGGGTGAACACGTCGAAGCCGTCGGAAGTCGAGCGGGTGAGAGCCTTTGTCGTGACGCCCTTGTTGCCGCGTTTACGGTACATGAACGAGCCTGCTGGATTAGATGCCACTGCGCTGACAGATGTCGCGTAGGGTTGGGCGATGGTAGTGGCGTCGGCGGCCCAATCAAGTCCGACAGCGATGGGCGAGCCTGATTGTGCACCGTTGACGATTTTGAAGATGGCGGCTGAAGAAGAGCCGTTCGGAATAATGCAGAAGTAAGCGCCCGCGCTACTCATCATATTACCGAGAACGCGGCCGACGGCGTCGGTACGGGCGGCTGAGACACCCGAACTGCCGTAGTCAAGAGTGATGTCGTGGGTGGTGCCGTTCGGTTCGATAATCATCCAGTTCGAACCGGAGCCGGAGCCGGAGAATCCTTTGTTGACGAGGAAGTTGCCGGCATCATCGGTGGAGATGGCTGAGCCTATTCCCGTCAGGCCTGTAAATGCCGTCGAGCGGTTGCCGTTGATGTCGTATTTGTAGATTGTGCCCGAACTCTTGTCGGTAAGGTAGAGATAACCGCCGTAGCCGGTCGAGTATCGTCCGTCGCCTGATGTCACTACGTCATTTTTCGAATCGTAAACCTTTGTGAATACGAATTGTGACGGGTCGATTGGCGGCTCTGGCGAGGTGTTGATGGTGTATGTCGCAGAAGCCACCGAAGAGGTCTGTCCGTCTTTGACGGCTATTGCCTTTATAGTGGTCGTTTCGGAAATCGGGATTGCGGCCGAATATAGTGCCGACGAGGTTGTCGGCGTAGAGCCGTTGAGAGTGTAGCGTATTTCCGCGCCCGAAGTGGAGCATGAGATTGTCACGTTTTGAGCCGAAGTGTAAGTGCCGCCTGCAGGCGAGAACGTGGGAGTGGCGGGCGCTGCGGGGCCGTCGCTCTGCGAAACCATCTCTATGCAGTCGAACACCCATTGGCTTGCCAACGAGGTGACGCGCATAGTGTGGGTACCTTTCGATAGACTTATATCCACGTAGTCGTAATCATTATGGTAATACGGTGCCCACGTGTTGATGTTCGACTTGTTGGGATAGAAGTAGAGCGTGTCGGTCTTTTCGTTAGTGCCCCAAAGGGTGGATTCCCACTGCGATGGGGTGTTCAGGAGGTTGGTGTAGGTAGTGGCATCGTTGGTTCTACAACGCGGACGTTTCGTCTGGGTAGTGTAACGACGGACGCCGTCGATTGAGATGGCGCACGATGCCGAGTAGCGTTTCACCCAATCTTCGTGGCGCGACGACATGGTGTAGCCGCCGTTGTATGCGCCGAGGTAGGCGATTGTGCCGTAAGAGCCGAAGTGAACGCCATGTTTCACACGCATTTTCACTTTCATCGCCTCTTTGAGCGAGAACGTGTATTCATACCAGCAGCCCCAGTTGTGGATAGCCAGCGGGACGGTGATGTTCGTGCCTGAAGTATAGACTCCGTTGACGTAACTGTCCCAGTTCGAGCCCATGTTTTTGAGGCAGTAGCCGTTGGAGCCGCCTGACGGGTCGGAATTAGTGATAGTGGCGTTTTCGTTGTCGCCACGGTAGGCGCTGCAGGTGGTCTCGCCGGCGCGGTTGTCATAACCCACGCCTTTGCCGCCGACATCGTAGTCTTCGGCTTCGATGATGAGGGTGCCGCCGGCGGCGAGTTCACGTGTTTTAAACGATTTGTCGTCGGGCAGATTCATAATCTTGACGTTTCGGATGCGGAATTGAGTGTCGGCGGTGCTACCGAAGTCGAAGCGGATTTGCGACGTCTTTGCGCCCCAAGCCGTTCCCGACGAGTTGGTCATGGAGTAGGCGGGGGTGATGTCGAGTTGGTAGGTGCGGTAAGTAGTAGTCGAACTTGTTTTCGGGAGATTGAATCTCAATGAATTCGCCTCGGAAAGCGGGAAGTCGGAGCCGCAGAAGAACACTTGCAGGTCGGTTGCTGCCGTTGCGGCGTATTCGAAGGAGATTTTCGGATATTTGGCCGCAGTGACTGCCGCGCCGAGTTGTTCGGAGATGGTATAGGGGTCTGTTCCGGTGTTCTTGAAGATGTAGTGGAGTTCGCCGTCGGCGTTGTTGTAGGTGGTCATCGTCACGTCGTGGTTGACGTTACCACATTTGATGTCGATTGGCAGACCGCCCACGTGGCCTTTGTAGCGGTAGTTGAAACGTCCGTTAGGAGCGGAATCACCGTTAGAGATGAAGTCGAGGATATCGGGGTTGGCGGGAACGTTGTCGGCCCATTTGAAGTCGATAATCACCTTGTCGCCGACGTTAATCAGCGATTTCGGGACGGCGACATACATCTGGTTACCGCTGACGAAATATTGCACCGTGCCGAGCGACGACCATTTATATTTGCCGTTTGTCGAGTTTTTGAAGAGGCAGTAGTTCCCGCTCGAGTTGAGTTTGGTCATATAGTCGTAGCCGCACCATCCTGTTGAGTAGTCGGTGTCGGTGTTGAGGAAGAGTTGCATCCACGCTCCGGCGTCGGAGGCCGATGCCGACGAGATATTGTCGACGGTTGAGGTGTAGAAATAGACATAGTCTTTGTCGCAGGTGGCTTTCGAAAGTTTGATGTCGTTAGATGAGCGAACGAGACATTCCGAAGCCATTGCAGTGGAACTGGTGTAGGCCACGTCGCCCGGTTCGTCGCGGAATTCGGGCTTAACCGTTCCCCATTGAGTCATATTTCCGTCGAGGGTAATGGTTTTGCCTTCGCGCGAGGACATGATTTTGTTCACTCCGCGATATTGGCGTGCGTAGGAAACAAACTGCAGATAGTAGTTGTCGCGGATGAGCGGGTTTTTCGACGGCTCTATGTCGCGGTTGAATTCTTGGTTGTAGGCATCGACGAAGTAGGTTTCGCCTATCGCGGCAGTTGCGCCCGGGCGGACATTGCCGTATTCCGAAGTGCTCTTGATGATGAAGCGTTGAGCCATCCATTCGTTCCATTGGGTGAACATAAGCACGGGGGCTTTTACGGCGAGGGCTCGTTTCCACTGTTCGGCGACATAATCGCCATAGGCGGTACGCGAGGTCAGCGCATATTGGTTAAGCGACGGTTCGCTGCCGTTATGGTAGGATTTGCCGATTTTGCTCACGGGGTGCTGTGCCGAGGAGACGGAAATCTGCTCGGTCACTTTCGTCGAGCCGTTCATCGTGTAGCCGGCAGCCTGCGGATAGTTTTCGAGCCATCCCCATTCGTCGGCGTTTTGTCCGCCCATCCACGCCCAGCAGTAGCGGAACGTGAAATAGTTGCGGATTGTCGAACTAAGTGCTTGCACCGAACTGTCGTTTTTGTCGCAGAGGATTAGCGGTTTGTTGTTCCAGTAGAACCAATATTTGTTGTTGGCGGAGTCGGAATAGAAACTGTTCCAAAGCGTTTGGAGAGTCGTTCCCGGGTTGGAGTGGAGGCAGAAAACGAGTTTCGGCGATTTCAGACCGAGCGATGTGCGTCGGTCGATTTCATTCATGACGACTTTCACTTTAGCGTCGTAGGTGAAGGCGTTGGTCACGTCGAAGAAGTAGAAATCCACGCCAGCGTCGACGAGCATCTGCATGTGCTTTGCCACAATGTATTTGTTGCCGGCAGCATAGTAACCCATTGCGGGTTCGCCCCACCAGTGGAAGGCTCCTTCCGCACCGAAGGCTGGCGATGACGGGTTGGCGGCAATCATGTTAGTGAGATCCTTGTATTCTGTGCCGTGTTGGCCGTGCCAGATATAGTAGAACATGCCGATATGGCGGTCGCTGACTGTAGTCGGTGCCACTCCGTTGTCGGAGTTAGCCACTTCGCGTCCGAGCTCGTCCCAGGCCACCCATGTGTCGGAGTAGGTGTCCCACGAGACGGATGTCGTTAGTTGGAGTTTTCTGACCTTAATCGTCACTCCGGAAGTGTTGCCCCAGTCGAAGCGTAGTTGGTCGGAAGCGGAATATCCCCAGTTGAGCGAGGCGCGTGCGGTGGCGATATTTAGCGTCGCCGTTTTCCATTCCGACGAGCCCGTGGCGGCGAGGGAACCGAAGTTGACCGAACGGCCCGCCACAATAGGACTGAAGAATATTTCGAGATTGTTGAGCCCCGACGTGCAGTTGTACTCGAACGAAATCGTGTTGTAGTCGCTCGGAAGTGATTGTCCGATGTTGAAGGAGGTCCAGAACGGGTCGGTGCCTGTCGTTTTAATTGTGTAGGTTGTTACGCCCGACGAGGTTGCCGCGGTGCCGGTGATGTCGTTTTTTGCGGCAGCGTCGTTAGTGTTGAGTTGGATTGCTACGGGCGAGTAGGCCGATGCTGTGGCTGCGAATGTCAGCGCCACAAGTGCCGTGAACAGTTTCAAAAGTTTCATGATATTTTTGTAGTTATTGTTTTTGTCGGTATAGAGGTTCCGAAAAAATCGAAACTTCCCGCAAATATACGCATTTTTCACCCATTTTGCAAAACGTCACATAACTTTTTATAATTGCATCAGTCCTTTCGCCTCCGAGTTTTGATTTTTGAGGAAATTTTAGTAATTTTGCGAGTTGAATCGTTATGTTCAATCCTATGACACCGAAAGTACGCCCTAAAAAGTCTCTGGGTCAGCATTTTCTGACCGATTTGTCGGTGGCCGAGCGCATAGCCGCTACGGTTGACGACTGCAAGGGTATGGGTATGCTTGAGGTGGGTCCCGGAATGGGAGTTTTAACGCAGTTTCTGCTTGACCGAGGCCACGACCTTACCGTAGTCGAAATCGACTCAGAGAGTGTAGATTACCTGCAACGCAACTTTCCCGCTCTCGAAGGCCGTATCCTCGCCGAAGACTTCCTTCAGATGGACCTCCGCGGCATCTATGGCGACCGCCAATTCTGTGTCATAGGCAACTACCCCTACAATATCTCCTCGCAGATATTCTTCAAGATACTCGACCACCGCGACCAGGTGGCGTGCTGCGCGGGGATGTTGCAGAAAGAGGTGGCAGAACGTATCGCCGCCCCCGCCGGCGGAAAGGTGAGAGGCATCCTCTCAGTGCTGTTGCAGGCATGGTACGATATTGAATACCTCTTTACCGTCGATGAAAACGTATTCAACCCGCCGCCGAAGGTGAAATCCGGTGTCATCCGCATGACGCGCAACAATGTCACCGACCTCGGCTGCGACTGGCTCACGTTCCGCACCGTGGTGAAGACATCTTTCGGCCAACGCCGCAAGATGCTACGCCGCTCGTTGGCGGGAATGCTTGGCAACGCTGTCGCCGACGACACCCTGCTGACGCGTCGCCCCGAACAACTTACAGTGGCGGATTTCGTTCTCCTCACGAACATTATCACCGAATCACGTAAATCGTCAAAGGCTTCGTAGAATGAAAGAGTATACGCCTGAATATTTGGATAAAATCCGCGACATTATCGCTCTCAAGGACGATGAGGCCGCACGTGCCGAGTTGGCGACAATGCACCCCGCCGACATAGCCGAACTATATCAGGACCTTGACCTCGACGAAGCCGAATTCCTCTACCAACTTCTTGACGACGAAACCGCTGCCGACGTGCTCATCGAACTCGACGAGGACGACCGAAAGAAACTTCTTTCACACCTACAAGCCGACGAAATCGCCGACGTCATTGAGCAACTCGACACCGACGACGCCGTGGATATCATGCAGGAACTCGACGAAGAGGACCGCGACGAAGTGCTCTCGAAAATCGACGACGTCGAACAAGCCAGCGACATCATCGACCTTATGCGCTACGACGAGGATACCGCCGGCGGCGTGATGGGAACGGAACTTATCAAGGTGAACGAAAACTGGTCGATGCCCGAATGCGTCAAGCAGATGCGCCAGCAGGCGGAAAACATGGACGAAATCTACAACGTCTATGTCGTTGACGATGATGACAAACTCAAAGGCATCTTCCCGCTGAAGCGCATGATTACCGACCCCTCTGCGGCGAAAATCAAAAAGGTGATGCAGACCGACCCTGTATCCGTCAAAGTTGACACTCCCATCGAGGAAGTTGCGCTCGACTTTGAGAAATACGACCTTGTGGCGATGCCCGTGGTTGATTCGATAGGCCGCCTCGTGGGGCGAATCACCGTCGACGACATTATGGATGAGGTGCGTGAGCAATCCGAACGCGACTACCAGTTGGCATCAGGTATCTCCCACGACGTCGAAACAGACGACTCCATCATCGCCCAGACACGCGCGCGCTTGCCGTGGCTCACTATCGGCATGATTGGCGGTATCGGCACTTCTATAGTCCTCGGAAAATGGGAGGCAGGTTTCGCCGACAATCCCGCCATAGCCCTCTTCATTCCACTTATCGCCGCTACGGGAGGTAACGTGGGTATCCAATCTTCGGCTATCGTTGTTCAGGGCCTCGCCAACGGCTCGCTCGACGTGAAGGACTCTTCCCGACAACTGCTTAAAGAACTCGGCGTTGGACTCATCAACGCGTCAATCATCTCCCTCCTTGTTTTTCTCTATAACTTCTTCACGCTTGGTCCCGAACGCTCAACGGTGACTCTCGCCGTTTCGCTTTCGCTCTTCGCCGTGATTATTTTCGCATCAATTTTCGGCACTTTCGTGCCCCTGCTCCTTAAAAAATTAAAAATCGACCCTGCCCTCGCCACAGGCCCCTTCATAACGGTGACGAACGACCTCATAGGCATGATTATCTATATGGCCATCACTTGGGGACTTCTCTCGGCGTTCGGCTCGTCGATGTGACACTGAAAGATAATGAAGATTTTAGGCTACATATTACTCGCACTTGGCACACTACTACTATTGCTTGCCCTGCTCCCCATGTTCGATTTTAATATCACGAAGAGCGTCGTATCGTCGTCGATATTGGTGATTTTGGTGGGGCTATTGCTCGTGTATATGGGCCACTTGAACGACAACGAAAAAGGAGGTAAAGGAGATTAGGAGTCGGGGTGACTGCCGCTTGGCGGCGTCGGCCCGATGCTTTTTTATTTAGTGAAATTTTTGTAACTTTGCAGATTGACAATAACTGAAATCAATATATGAACGTATTAGAACTTAGTGAACAAGAAATCGTCCGTCGCAATAGTCTCGCCGCTCTTCGGCAGATGGGCATCAACCCGTATCCTGCCGATGAATATGTGGTCACTGGCCATGCCGACGAAATCCGCGAAACCTTCGCTGACGACGCTCCGCAGCGCGAAGTGGCAGTCGCAGGACGCATCATGAGCCGACGCATTATGGGCAAGGCTTCATTTATGGAATTGCAGGACGCTACGGGCCGAATTCAAGTGTATGTATCACGCGACGACATCTGTCCCGACGAGGACAAGGAGATGTATAACACCGTCTTCAAAAAACTCCTTGACATCGGCGACTTTGTGGGCATCCGCGGATTCGTGTTCCGTACCCAAATGGGCGAAGTCACTGTACACGCCAAAGAATTGACAGTGCTCTCGAAATCTATCCGTCCGCTTCCTATCGTCAAGGTGAAGGACGGCGTCACCTACGACGCTTTCGACGACCCCGAACTCCGCTATCGCCAACGCTACGTCGATTTGGTGGTCAACAAGGGCGTGAAGGACATTTTCTTGAAACGCACGAAGGTGTTTAACTCGATGCGCCAATATTTCAACGAACACGGCTATATCGAAGTCGAAACGCCCATCCTACAGTCTATTCCCGGAGGCGCGTCGGCTCGTCCGTTCATTACCCACCACAACGCTCTCGACATTCCGCTCTACTTGCGTATTGCCGACGAACTATATTTGAAGCGCCTTATCGTAGGCGGTTTCGAAGGTGTCTATGAGTTCTCTAAGAACTTCCGCAACGAGGGTATGGACCGCAACCATAACCCCGAATTCACCTGTATGGAAATCTACGTTTCCTACAAGGATTACAATTGGATGATGTCATTTACCGAGAAATTGCTTGAAAAAATCGCCCTTGACGTCAACGGCACTACAGAAGTGGAAATTGACGGCAAAACCATCAGTTTCAAGGCTCCGTTCAAGCGTATCACCATGATTGATTCCATTAAGGAATTCACCGGCGTTGACATTACTGGCATGGACGAAGAGCAACTACGCGCCACGGCCCGCTCGCTTGGCATCGAAGTCGACGAAACTATGGGCAAGGGTAAACTCATCGACGAAATCTTTGGCGAAAAATGCGAAGGCAACTACATCCAGCCGACGTTCATCACCGACTATCCCATCGAAATGTCGCCTCTCTGCAAGCGTCATCGCGACAATCCCGAATTGACCGAGCGTTTCGAATTGATGGTCAACGGCAAGGAACTCGCCAACGCATATTCCGAACTTAACGACCCAATCGACCAATACGAACGCTTCGTCGAGCAGATGCGCCTCGGTGAAAAAGGCGACGACGAAGCAATGATTATCGACAAGGACTTCGTCCGTGCCCTCGAATACGGAATGCCCCCGACATCGGGAATGGGTATCGGCATGGACCGCTTGGCTATGCTTATGACAGGGCAGACCACTATTCAGGAGGTGCTGCTGTTCCCGCAGATGCGCCCCGAAAAGACTGAGTGCCGCGACAATGCCGACGCTTTCGTCGCTGTGGGCGTGCCCGCAGATTGGGTGGCTCCTCTCCAAAAAGCCGGCGTGCTGACCGTTGAGGCCCTCGCCGCTATTGCTTCAGCCGGAAAACTCCATCAGGAACTTTGCGGCATCAACAAAAAATTTAAGTTAGAACTACAAAATCCCACGATTGAAGATGTCACTTCTTGGATCGAAAAAGCAGGAAGATAAGGCTGAAAACGCTTTCCCGGGAAAAATCGTCGTCATGGGCGGCGGCAGTTGGGCTACAGCCCTTGCCAAAATCTTGCTCACCAACTGCAAGACCATCATGTGGTATATGCGCCGTCCCGACCGTATCGAAGATTTTCTCCGTCTGCGTCACAATCCCGCCTATCTGAGCGATGTCGAATTCGACGTCGACCGTATCAATTTCACCTCCGACATTAACGAGGCTTGTACCGAAGCCGACACCCTCCTTATGGTGATGCCTTCGCCTTACTTCAAAAGCCATTTGGCGAAAATCACCGTCGATATTTCCGAAAAATTTATCGTTTCGGCTGTCAAAGGTATCGTACCCGACGAAAACCAAATCATCTCCGACTATATGGTCGACCGTTACGGCATTGACCCCGACCAGATGCTCGTCATCTCAGGTCCGTGCCACGCCGAAGAAGTCGCCCTCGACCGCCAGTCGTTCCTGACAGTCGCAGGAAGAAAAATGCGTTATGCCGAAGGTCTCGCTAATGTCCTCGCAGGCAAGCATATCAAGACATTTACCTCGCGCGACGTCAGCGGAATCGAATACGCCTCGGTGTTGAAAAATGTCTATGCCATCGCCGCCGGTATCGTCCACGGGCTGAAAAACGGCGACAACTACCTTGCCATGCTTATGTCGAATGCCATTCGCGAAATGGACCGCTTTATCGACGACGCATGCCCGGGCAAACGCCAAATCTGCGACTCCGTCTACCTTGGCGACTTGCTTGTAACTTCGTACTCCCGCTTCTCGCGCAACCACAATTTCGGCGCGATGATTGGTAACGGTTACTCGGTAAAGGCCGCCATGATGGAAATGGAAATGGTGGCGGAAGGCTACTACGGCACGAAGTGTATGATGGAAATCAATCAGAAGTACGAGGTGGATATGCCCATACTTTCGGCTGTCTATGACGTGCTTTATCGCCGATGCTCGGCACAAAAAACTTTCCGCAACCTTGCCGACAAATTTGAATAATCATCAATAAATCATTATAATACAATGTCCGACATTAAAATCGATATAAAAAACGCCTTGCCAGAAGGCCTCTCATCAGAAATCAACGTCGATGGCGCAAAAGCCCTCGAAATCCTCCAATCAAAATCAGGTGCCGGAAACGACTTCCTCGGATGGCTCGAACTTCCGAATGAATATTCCGAAGCCGACATCGCCGACATCGAAGCCGCTGCCGCATCGTTCAAAGATTGCGAATATGTGGTGTGTATCGGCATCGGTGGCAGTTATCTCGGTGCGAAAGCCGTTGTTGAAGCCCTCAGCGACTCTTTCGCCGCTTTCAAGGTCTCTGCCGCTCCCCGCATTCTCTTCGCAGGTCAGAACATCGGTGAAGATTACCTCTTCGAATTGCAGGAACTTCTCGCAGGCTCGAAATTCGGCATTATCGTCATTTCCAAATCGGGAACGACAACTGAGCCGGCTATCGCTTTCCGCTTGTTGAAGGCACAACTCGAAGCGCAAGTGGGCAAGGCTGAAGCTGCAAAACTTATCGTGGCTATCACCGACGCACGTCGAGGCGCTCTCCGCCAACTTGCCACTGAAGAAGGTTACCGCACTTTCGTTATCGCCGACAACGTTGGCGGACGATTTTCGGTGCTCAGCCCTGTGGGCTTGCTTCCCATCGCTGTGGCTGGTTTCGACATCCGCGCTCTGCTCAAAGGCGCATCGGATATGGCGGTGAAAACTCTCGCTGACTCCGCCGAAAATCCTGCGCTGACCTACGCCAAAGCCCGCAACGCCCTCTATCGTCAAGGCAAGAAAATCGAAATTCTCGTCAACTATAATCCCAAACTTCACTTCCTCGCCGAATGGTGGAAGCAACTCTACGGTGAAAGCGAAGGCAAGGAGCACAAGGGCATTTTCCCCGCTTCTGTGGATAACTCCACCGACCTTCACTCGATGGGACAGTGGATTCAGGACGGTGAACGTTCAATTTTCGAAACGGTCATTACCGTAGAAGAACAACGCCACTCGCTCCGCATTCCTTCCGACGACGCAAACCTAGACGGTCTTAACTATATCGCCGACCGCCGTATCGACGAAGTGAACAAGATGGCTGAACTCGGCACCCGTATCGCCCACATCGACGGAGGTGTGCCTAACTTGAAGATTTCGCTCCCTCGCATCGACGAATACAACCTCGGCGCATTGCTCTACTTCTTCGAAAAAGGCTGCGGTATCAGCGGTTATATGCTTGGTGTCAATCCGTTCAACCAACCCGGTGTTGAGGATTACAAGCGAAATATGTTCGCCTTGCTTCGCAAACCCGGCTACGAGGCCGAAAGCGAAGCAATTGCGAAAAAACTCTAATCTCTTTGCGTTCCCCGTCAAATGAGCGTTAAGAAAGTACTCAGTTCAATTCTCAAGTACGGTTTGCCGCTGGCGATTAGCGTCGGCTTGTGCTACTATCTCTTCACGAGTTCGAACATGAAGTGGAGCGACATCGTTGAAGGTCTCCGTTCCTACAATATGTGGTGGATTTACCTTGCGATGTTTATCAGCATTTTCTCGCATATCTTCCGCGCCATGCGCTGGCGGATTCAACTTCGTGAAATTGATGTGAACGTGCCGTTGTCGTCGCTTGTCAACAGTATTTTTGGCACTTACGCCATAAATCTCGTCTTCCCGCGTTTGGGCGAAGTGTGGCGTTGTGGATATATCGCCCGACGAAGCGACAAACCATTTGCGAAAGTGTTCGGCTCGATGGTTGCCGACCGCCTCGCCGACACCGCAACGGTTTTGATTCTCCTCATTTTGGCGTTTGTTTTGGCATTCGGCGCAATCAAGCAATACTTGGTCCACGTGAACGCTTACGATTCACTCGTGGGCATCCTTTCATCGCCGTGGCTGTGGATTGGCTTTGCCGTGTTCGTGGGGCTGATAGTGTGGCTTTTTGCCGGCAAGAGCAAAAACAAATTAGTGATTAAAATACGCGAGACGGTGAAAGGCCTTTGGGACGGCTTTGCCGCAATAGGCCACATGAAGGGCAAATGGAAATGGCTTGGGTTGACCGTTGCTATCTGGGGATGCTATTTCACTCAACTTTATGTGGCATTTTTTGCCACATCGTTCGTGACCGACAGCGGTGATACATTCAATTTCGCATGTCCGTCGGGCGTAGTCGCCGCCTTCGTGGTATTCGTCTGCTCGTCGATTGCTATGGGTGTGCCCGCCAACGGCGGCATCGGCCCATGGCAGTGGGCTGTGATTCTCGCTATGGGCATCTACGGAATGCACGAAGGCACAGGCGTTTTCGCAAACATCGTGCTCGGCACTCAGACGCTTCTCCTCATCGCCCTCGGCATCTACACCGCCATCGCCATCACATTCGAAAAGAAACTAGTTCCTCCCTCCGGCGACCAAACTCTCAATTCTGACAACAAGATAGAATAAAAGTATATTTACAAAAACAAAAAATGGCTATTCCTTTCATTACAGCAGAAGAAGCCGCATCGCACATTGAAAACGGTTTTAATGTGGGATTGTCGGGCTTCACGGCTTCCGGTACGCCCAAAGTCGTAACCGAAGCAGTGGCAGCAAAAGCCGAACGCCTTCACGCCGAAGGCAAACCTTTCCAAATTAACATTTTCACTGGTGCATCAACCAACGACCACGTCGATGGCGCCCTTTCTCGTGCCGGTGCGCTCAATCTCCGCACTCCCTATCAGAGCAGCGCGGAACTTCGCAAGCACATCAACACCCACGAAGTGCACTATTTCGACCTTCACCTCTCCGAGTTGGCACAAAAATTCCGTTACGGCACATTCGGCAAACTCAATGTGGCTATCATTGAGGCAGCCGCTGTCGATGACGACGGTTCGATTGTGCTCGGCACAGGTCTCGGCAACACGCCCACTTGGGCTCTCCTTGCCGACAAGGTGATTATCGAACTCAATGAGGCCATCCCCGCCGGCATTCGCGGTATGCACGACGTATATCTTCCCGCCGACCCGCCAGCACGTCGCGAAATACCCATTTACAAGGTCAGCGACCGCATCGGCGACCCGATTCTTCACGTTGACCCGTCGAAAATCGTGGGTATCGTCCGCTCTAACGCCACCGACGGCGTGAAGCCGTTCTCCGCCCTCGACGAAACGACGAAGAAAATCGGCGCTAACGTGTGCGACTTCCTTCATGGCGAACTTCGCGCCGGCCGTCTGCCCAAATCATTCCTCCCGATGCAGTCGGGCGTGGGCAATGTGGCAAACGCCGTGCTCTTCGGTCTTGAGGAAAACGAGGAAATTCCTCAATTCGAAATGTACACTGAGGTGATTCAAGACGCTGTTGTAGAACTTATTGAGCGCGGTAAGTGCAAATTCGCCTCAACCTGCTCGCTCACTTTCTCCGACGAGAAAATGCACGAAGTTTTCGAAAACATCGACTTCTTCCATGACAAAATCGTCATTCGCCCCAGCGAAATCTCCAACAACCCTGAAATCGTGCGTCGATTGGGCCTCATAGCGATGAATACAGCCCTCGAAGCCGACATTTTCGGCAACATCAACTCCACCCACGTCGTTGGCACGAAGATGATGAATGGTATCGGCGGTTCGGGTGACTTTATCCGCAACGCCTATCTGTCGATATTCTCCTGCCCGTCAGTGACTAAAGGCGGTTTGATTTCCAACATCGTGCCGATGGTCTCACACCTCGACCACAGCGAACACTCCGTCGATGCCATTATCACCGACCAGGGTATCGCCGACCTACGTGGAAAAGACCCCGTACAACGTGCCGAAGTTGTTATCGAAAACTGCGCACATCCCGACTATCGCGAACTCCTTTGGGACTACCTTAAAATGGGCAAAGGCGGTCAAACGCCCCACACGCTTTCGCGTGCCTTCGCGTTCCACACCGCATTCCTCGAGACCGGCGACATGCACAACGCCCAACTCGGATAATAGAAATTCGTAAAAACTACAACAAAAAGCCTCGACGTATCCCGCCGAGGCTTCTTTTTTGACAAAACCGAGAGGAATAAAGTGGCATTTTTTGATAAAACCGAGAGGAATGTTGGTTGTTCATCACCTTCTTTTCTTCCCTTCTCGGCGGTTGTCAAATAGTCTAGTGAATCGTTAAATGTTTTAACTTTCAAGTTAAAAAGTTTGTAAAATGAATGTTTCGGCTTTGATATGCGTTATATTTGCAAAATTCTTGTTAAATTTGCAGATTGAATTAAT
>JAFZPB010000062.1 GCA_017552595.1 Muribaculaceae bacterium | reverse complement strand
TAGTTTCTATTGTTGGACTGTTTGTTTTCAACTTTGCAATCGGAGGAATTTCATCTAATAGACAGATATTTGGGATAGAAACCATCTCGTTGATTTTGTCTGTCGCTGTATGGCCGATGGTTAAAGCGCGTAAAAGCAAGTTAGTAGTGGGATTTTCAATTTTGTTTGTAGTATTGAGTTTTAAAGTGTATTCAAATGCCAATTCAATTTATCGGTCAACTATAAAATATAATGAAATTAAAGAAAAATTTCAAGAAAGTAATGATGGACAAATAGAAATAGAATTTGCCTCTGGACATAATTCTATGAGACGAGTTCTTGGATATATTGTTGGCGGGGTTCAAGATGGATTATATGGAGAAGATGAGGGGTCTAGACATTGGCAAACATTACACATGAGTCGCTTGTTCAATCATGAGTTTGGAACTAATAAAACCTTGAGTTATGTAGTGCCGATGGCCAGAGAAATTTTTAATTTGCCCGACTCTACACAAGTCATTGAGACGATGCCAGGCAATTATTATGCTATAATTTCCAAAAAGAATCCACCAAAACGAGTTGTGGCTCACCGTTCGGCATTTTGGGGCCTTAAAAGTTGGCCAAGTTTTGACATATATCCAACTGATGCAAAGCCAGATTTTGAAACGCCGACTCTTGAAGCATTTTCTGCTTTCGACCAAATGTATTTCGTTGGTATTGATTCTGTAGAAGTAATACGATGATAAATGAAAGCCCCTTCTGACTTAAAGCGAAAAAAATTTACTTTTGTAGTCCTGGCGGCTTTGTTCGTCTATGTCTGGTGGTTTTCCGCCAACGCCCTCTGGCTCGGCGACGACATATATTATCGTTTTATTGTAGGCACGTCACCTGCTGCTCCCATTGGCAGCCTGTCGGATGTAATAAGGTCGCAAATAGAACACTATCTGACTGTTAACGGACGATTCGAAGCCCATTTCATCGTCCAGATAATCATTTCATTTGTGCCGCAGGTGTTGTTCGCATTCCTGAATGCCGTCGCATATCTCCTGTTCGTCTTTTTGATGGTGAAAATCGGTTTGCGTCTTCGCCGACAACCCGAATCGTCGCCGCTATCACATCCGAAAGCAATTGTCTTCGCTTCGTTGATGACGCTGACTTGCATTTTGTTGCGCTATGTGCCGACAACGGCAATGTATATTTGGATGTACGACATAGTTTTGTCATTCCTCTATGTGTTGCTTTTCATTAAGCCGAAGTCATTGTGGCTCGCGTTGCCGTTATTCCTTTTCGCCATAATTGCAGGAGCGGCGCACGAATCAATAAACATAGGCCTCGCAATCGCACTCTTTGTCTATGGTGTTGTGCGGCTTCGTCGGTTGTCGGTCAACGAAATCTTTATGCTCGTCGGTTTCGCCATTGGCGTGGCCTCAATCGCGCTTACTCCGGCCACAGGTGCCCGCATGGAGCAATACGGAGTGCATTTTAGCCTTGTTTTCCGTTCGCTGATTTATTTGAAGGCGACTATTGTCCTTGCAATTTTGGTCATCATCGGGTGTCGAAACGGCAATATGAAGCCGATTGCTTTCTATCGCCGTTACTCGTTATGGATAAATGCCATAATCGCCACTTTGTTTGTTGTTTACTTTGTGATAGGCATATCGGGCCCGCGACCTCATTGCGGCGTTGAGACTATCGCCATCATTCTCGCCATCGCCGTGTGGCCGCAAGTGAAGCCTTCACGTTTGATTGCCGCGACTGGGCTTGTTTTATTCGCCGCATTCTTGGGCGTCAAAACCGTAAACGACGTGCGGGCTGTCATCGTTAGTCAGGGTGAATATGAAAATCTGAAAACTGAGTTTGCCGAAAGCCCCGACGGCAAAATCGTAAAAGAATTCACATTGACGGCTTATCCGTCAAGGCTTTATGAAATCGTATTCTCACCCGCTCAGGAAGATTTCCGCTCAACCGACCGAATAACCGACGATTATTTCATTGAAAATCTTTCCGACCATTTCAATCTCGAACTCGGCACCGACAAAACTCTAAGCATAGTCAGCCCCATTGCCGAGCGGCTTCAATCGATGCCCGATTCCTCTCAGGTCATTTCTTTGCCGCTTGTGGATTATGTCGTTGTCAGCAAGGCGAATCCGCCGAGTAGGGTAGTGGCGAAGATGAAATTTGGCTTCGTCAATTTGTCCGACCAGACAGTCTATCCCACTGAAGACGAACCCCTATATGCGACAGATAAACTTGCCGTATATCCTTGCTATACAGAGAAAAACATTGCCCACGTTGATACGGTTATAATCGAGCCGTGACGTGACCGCTTAATGTTTGCGGAGCTCCTTAATTAAAGAAATGATTGCCGTGCTTGTGGCTCGGTCGATTACACGTTCGCGGTTTCCCGGGAAGCGTCGAGTCTCGCTTGTGACCTGTCCGTTGATGGCCACGGCTATGCAGACCGTTCCGACAGGTTTTTCTTCAGTTCCGCCGCCAGGTCCGGCGATTCCAGATGTCGCTATTGCGCAATCCGCTCCAAGGCGACGGCATGCTCCTGTCGCCATCTGTTCGACTACGGGAATGCTCACTGCACCGTATTCGGTCAAAGTGTTGGCATTGACTCCCAATTGACTTATTTTCACTTTGTTGCTATATGCGACAATGCCGCCGACAAACGCTTCCGAACTGCCTGCAATGGAGGTGATGCGATGGGCGATGTTGCCGCCCGTGCAACTTTCGGCGGTGGCTACGGTCAGCTCGCGTCGTTTGAGTTCGTCAAGCAAAATGGCTTCGAGTGGCAAATCGTCGTCAAATAGCAAATTGTCGCCGACAAGGGTTCTCATTTCGTCGAAAAGACGGGCTGCGTCGTCGGTTTCCTTTTCGCTGATGTGGCAGTCAAGGCGAAGCCGAATCAACCCTGGCTGGGGAAGATAGGCAAGGTGGGCGAATTTGGGAAGATTAGTTTCCCACGCCTCAAGCCGTTGAGCCAACGCCGATTCAGTAATGTCGGTGACAAGGAGAGTTCGTCTTACGATTTTCAAATCGTTGGGAAAGCGTGCTTCAAGTTTCGGGGCAATCTTTTCGAGGGCGGCGCGCATTTCGAAAGGAACGCCGGGCATTGAAACCAGAACCTTTCCCGTCTTTTCAAACCACATAATCGGCGCTGTTCCCACTTCGTTTTGAATCACTTCGCACGACGATGGCACTTCCGCTTGACGATGCGTCAACTCGTTCATTTTCAAGCCTCGACGCTCGAACACTTTCTCGATGTTTGCCAAAACGGTTTCGTCGTAAATCATTTCGCCCCCGAAATAACGAAGGAGTGTCGCCTTTGTTATGTCGTCCTTTGTCGGACCGAGACCGCCGGTCATCAACACTACGTCGGTTGCGCGGAAAGCGCGGTCGATGGCAGAAGTGATGGCATCGGCATCGTCGGCGATGACTAAGGCGTCGTTCACTTCCCAACCGATTTCGCCGAAACGGCGGGCAATTTCGCCCGTGTTGGTGTCGTTGACTTGGCCTATCAGAAGTTCGTCGCCTACTGCAATAATAGAAAATTTCATTGTCGTTGGAAATTAAATCGTTACGCGTGCGAAAGGCACTTTGTCGTAGGGGCAGAAGTCGCGGTCGATATACTTGAAATACCCCGCCATCGCCACCATTGCGGCATTGTCGGTAGTGAAAGCCCGTTTGGGGATAAACGCTTTGATGTGTCGGCGTTCGCAGTAGTCGGCAATCGCTTGTCTGACGCCGGAGTTTGCCGAAACGCCGCCTCCTATAGCGACGGTTTTCACTCTCGTGAGTTTCACGGCCGCGTTGAGTTTGTCAAGTAGAATCTCGATGATTGTACGTTGTAGCGAAGCGGCAAGGTCGGCCATATTCTCTTCGATGAATTTCGGATTCGCTTTGATATTGTCGCGAAGGGTGTAAAGAAACGATGTCTTTAACCCTGAAAAACTATAGTTTAGCCCTTCGATGTGTGGCTTGGCGAATTTGAAACGGTTCGGGTCGCCTTCTGCGGCAAGGCGGTCGATGTGAGGTCCGCCGGGATAGGGGAGCCCCATCACTTTCGCGCACTTGTCGAATGCTTCTCCGGCGGCGTCGTCAATTGTCTGCCCGAGCACTTCCATATCGTTGTAGTTCTTCACGAGAATCAACTGAGAGTTGCCGCCTGATATCAGTAGACAAAGATATGGAAATTCAGGCACTTCGTCGTCGGCGTTTTCTCTGACGAAATGCGAGAGCACATGTCCGTGCAGGTGATTTACGTCAATAATGGGAACTCTTAATCCGAGCGAAAGCCCCTTTGCGAAAGATGTGCCTACGAGAAGCGAACCGAGAAGCCCGGGACCTAGAGTAAAGGCGATGGCGTTAAGGTCGGTTTTAGATATTCCCGCACGTTTCAGAGCCGTGTCAACCACGGGCACGATATTCTGTTGGTGGGCACGCGACGCCAGTTCCGGCACAACGCCGCCGTATTCCTCATGCACCGACTGGCTGGCAATCACATTCGACAGCAGAATGCCGTCGCGAATCACCGCCGCCGACGTATCATCGCACGACGATTCTATGCCTAAAATTGTAATGCCTTTCGTGTCAATTTTATTTTTGTCACTCATATCTCTCGAATTTTTCGCAACACAAAATTACTCAAAATCCTCGAGATTTCACCCACCATTACAACAAAAACCATTAAATGCAGTTACTTGAATAATATCAACACTAAGGATCCCCTTAAATTTTGTTGTAAAATATGAATTTTGCATTTTTTAACTTTTATGTGCTTCGGGATTGCGCTGGGCATGTGCTAATTTTGCATTCTGAAAAATATGTGTCAAATTTTATGCTTTTAACTAATACTTTTTTGCTATGAAAGAAATGGATTTATTGTCTGCTTGTGAGGCTGTTGTCGAAAAGGCCCACAAATCGAAATTTAGTGACGAATTTTTTGATTCGGTCAAAACCGAACTCGACTATTTGTCGAAGCGTCTGAATTTGCCAAAAGAGGAGGCGGCTCTTATGGCGATTTTTATGGAGTTCTCAAACAAACGCAGTATTTACGTTTCCGCTATTGCCGATTTCCTCGGCTGTACGCGTCTTTATAGTTTGCGGTTGTTGAAGTTCGCCGATCTTCTTGTCGAACGCGAATTTGTGCGTCGCGTGGTTGACGATGATGAATTATATTTCTTCGTCGATTTCGATGTGGTAGAGGCTTTCAAGGACAACGATTGCTACCAACCGAAGGTGCTTTCCGGTTTGTCGCCGAAAGTGTTCTTCGACGAGTTGAAAAAGTATTTCGACTACCGCGACCGTAAAATTTTCAACACCGACATTCTCTACAAAAAAGTCAGGGCATTAATTGAAGCGAACCAGCAGTTGGAATTCTCAAGGAAAATAATCAGTTTCGACTTCGACCGCGATGACGAACTGTTACTTATCGCATTTTGCGTACTTTTCGTAAAAAACCACGACGACGTTGTCGGTTTCCACAATGTAGCCTATATCTACGACGATGAGGATGACTGGAAGATAATAAAGTCTCAAATGTCGAATGCCAGCCACATTCTGATGAGGAGTAATTTTGTCGAATTCAACAACGAATACGGTTTTGTCAATAGGGAATCGTTCCGATTGTCAATCGAAACAAAAAAACTGCTGTTGAGCGAGTTGGATATATCGTTGATTTCGAGGAGGGTGAGCAAGAAGGACGGGATGATATATTACGCCGACATCAAAGAGAAGGAACTTTATTTCGACGATGAGATTGTGGCTCATTTCGATGATATCAAGGGCCTTTTGTCGAACGAGAATTACAACGACGTCAAGTCGCGGCTCAAGGAAGCGGGTATGCCTGCCGGACTGACTTTCCTCTTCTACGGTGCGCCCGGAACTGGCAAGACTGAGTTGGCTCTCCAGTTGGCGAGAAAAACGATGCGCGATGTCTATCAAGTAGATTTCGCATCACTTAAAAGCAAATGGGTGGGCGAAAGCGAGAAGAACGTCAAAGGTCTGTTCGACACCTATCGTGAGATGGTGAGGGAGGCAAATCAGACTCCGATTCTGCTTTTCAACGAGGCCGACTCGATTATCGGCAAGCGCAACGAATCGGCCGACTATTCTGTCGATAAAATGGAGAATACTATTCAAAACATCATCCTTCAGGAAATGGAACAGTTCGACGGCATACTGATTGCCACGTCGAATCTCATCCAGAATTTCGACAAAGCCTTCGAACGTAGATTCCTCTATAAGTTGAAATTCCCGTCGCCCGATATGCCGACACGCGTCAAAATCTGGAAATCGCAATTGCCCGAGCTTGACGACGAATCTATCGCCCTTTTAGCGGAAAGATACGACTTCACCGGTGGCCAAATCAACAATGTGGCACGCCACTACGTCATCGACTCAATCCTTCACAAGAACGAGAAGTTTTCAATTGACAGGCTAAAACATTATTGCGACACCGAATGTTTCGAAACTCGCGACGGCCGCAAAATCGGCTTCGTTAGGTAGTCGTGAAGAAGTTTATGGCGGAGAAGATAAGTCTGTGATGGAAAGGAATATGTGTGATTTTCATAATGCGGTTGTTGATTTCGGGAAAGGTCGATTTCCACGCTTTGCGGTCGCGGATGCCGGCGGCCATATAGCGTGCTTTTGCACTGAATTTCATACGGTCGAGGAACGGCTGGAATCGCTCGGCTTCGCCTTTCGCCACGAAAAATTTATCAAGTCGCTCGGCGACACCCATACGGTCGTGGAGAATGGTGGCATTGTCGGTGACGGAAAGTGTGGTGGCGTCGTCGGGTCGAACATATATATAATATGTGTCGGGAATCCTTGCCACTTTTCTGGCTACAGGCATTATCCGCGCCACAACCGAAAGGTCTTCCCAGCAGTTTAGTGAAGGGAATGGCAACGCGTCGATAATCAGTTCGCGACGGATTGCGCGGTTGCAAAGCGAGAAATTGACGGTGGATAGCGGTCGATAGTTGATGTCGGTCGATTCGGTCGGCATCTCGTCGATATGTTTGCCGCCCTTGACGGTTGTCATTCCGAATTCGATGACATCAGGCTCGTCGGCGATTGCTTTCATTATCGACTTGACCACGTTCGGCCCGAAATAGTCGTCGGCGTCGCAGCGCACGACGTATTTTCCCGTAGCGGCCTCAAAACCGTCGGTGGCCGCTATGGCAGTGCCGAGATTGGTGTCGTGGGTGATGATGACGGCATTGGGCGCCATTTCGCGGATAATGGCGGCAGTGCCGTCGGTCGAACCGTCGTCGATGAAAATCAATTCGGTTGCTTCGTCGGCTTGAGATATCAGCGACTCGACGCAGCGGCAAATAGTACCTTCCGCATTGAAGCAGGGTACGATAACAGAGAGCATTATTTCGTTCCGACGTTGCGTCATTATGTCTTGAGATTTATTTGTGATGACAAAGTTACAAAAAAGATTGCTATACTACAAGAGTCGGTATGGCGTGCCGATAATGGCGAGAGAGTCGGCATATCTTTTGACAAGGCGGCGGTTCACGTCGCGCGAAAGTATAACGGAATCGGGTTGCAAAGCATCGCACACTTTGCGTGGATTGCCCTTGAAATGTCGGCAGATGATGGCATAATCAATGTGGTTCACACCGCCGACGTTGATGCTGTCGGAGTTCACAAGCACGTAGTTTTTTCCTATGGCAGAGAACAAGTCGGCATTGCGTACAAGTCCGTCGGCTTCGAATTGCTCGCCGACGATTGCAAGCGAGTCGCAGCCGCGTTTGCCAAGGTAGTCCCGATATCGGCGGAAACAGCGGTCTCTCACGGCAATGCGGTCGGCATCGAGCACGGTGCTTATCAGGTAGGCGTTTGAGCCGTGGCGGTAGATGACGTTGGTGTATCGTTTCTCGTTTGAGAGTAGAACTTCCGCTTCGGGATATGAGGGCTTAGACAAAGCAGTAGCGGCAATAGCAAACGCGATAAGGGCTACAGACGCATAGGCGTAAACCGCCCGTCGTCGATAAACGAGGAGCGCCAAAGCGGCGACGGCGAGGAAGTAGGGGATGAGTATCCACGTGGGGAAGTAGATGTTCGTGATTGACGCGAACGGCACTTTCTGAATCGTCTCGGCGATGCCAAGCACGGCGGAATAAAGCCAATTGACAACGGCGTTAAGCCAAGAGAGGTCAAGACCAACAGCCGCAAATGCCACTACTGCGATGCCTAATCCTATTAGCAGTGGCAGAAGAGGTGTGACGATGACATTTGCGACGAGGAACAGAACGGGAAAGATGTGGAAGTAGGTCATCGAAATCATTCCCGTGCCGAGCATAGCGGCTATGGAAACGCAGAACAGACCGACGAAGTCGCGCAACCGTCGGCGGCGAGTGCTGACTAAATTGATTTTGTCGGCAAAGATTAGTATCGCTGCAACCGATGCGAACGACATCTGAAATCCTGCGGAATAAACCGACATTGGGCTGAAAATCAGCAGAATCAACGCTGCAAAAAGCAACGAGTTAAATGCCGACCGATGTCGCTGAAGTATGCGGCCCACAATTAGACAGGTCGCCATTATCACCGCCCTTACCACCGATGCGGGCAACCCCGTTACGAAGGCATAAACCCATAACAAGATGATAATTATAAGTGCGGACGTGCGGCAATGGCCAAAGATTCGTAATGGATATAGCAGGAAAGACAAAATCAGTGCGATGATGCCGACGTGCAGACCGCTGAGGGCGAGAACATGTGCGAGGCCTGTCGAAGAAAATGTGGCACGGACGGAATCGTCGAGCAGCGAATCGTCGCCGAGAAGGACCGCCGTCAGAAATTCGATTGTCGAAGGATTGAGGTTCGTGCCGAAAATCGCCGACCGTATGCGGTTGCGGGCTCTTTCGGCATAAGTGCGTAGAGTTGGGCGTTTCTTTACAACGACAATACCGCCGGAAGAGAAAGCCGTGAGGCTTATGCCTTGCCTCCGTAAATAGGTGACATAATCGCTTGCGTCGGGAATGCTATCGTTGACTGGCGTTGACAGGCGGGCATTGAAGGCGATTTCGTCGCCGATTTCGAGATGTGCGTCAGATGAGGCGACAGTCAGTCGGCATGTTGGCTTTGACGGGAGATTGTAAAGGCGGACATCATAGTGGGAATACGCGCCGTTGAGGTCGGTACGCTTGACACGACCTATGGCGATTTGACTGTCATTTTCAAGTGGATAGTCGATTTTATCGGGCAACGCCACATTAGCGGCGACGATGCCGATGATAAGCGACACTGCCATTGTGGCGCCTCCGCTACCGCGAGCGATAATGCCAAAAGAAAAGCATACGATTGCCCCTGCAATCCACGCCCATAATCCCGCTTCCGCAATCAATATTCCGGCGATAATCGCCACAACGACTGGCAGCAACGGGACGTAGGACAGCGGATATTTCATAATGGTCGTTGGCGGACTGTTCTCATCGGCTATTCATTCCAAATCCGCCACGATTCAATTGCCTGAAGGATAAGCATTTCCTCGCCGTTTTTTATTGCGGCGCCTTTTTCTTGCGCTTTTTTGAGAAATAGGGTGACTTCTGGATTGTAAATCAAATCATAGCAAAGATGGCGGTCGGTCAGATGTTCGTAGGGAATATCGGGGAAAGCATTGACTCGTGGACTCATGCCGAGTGGTGTCGTATTGATTATAAGAAGATTGTCGGCCATGGTTTTGCGGGTGATGTCTAAGTAGGTTATTCTGCCATTGCCTGTTGTTCGAGACACCAAAGTGGCTTCGATGCCAAGTTTGCGTAGAACGAATAACACCGCTTTTGACGCACCTCCAGTTCCGAGTACGAGGGCTTTATGATGCCATTCTTTAAGCAAAGGTCGAAGCGATTGTTCAAAGCCTACGATGTCGGAATTATATCCGCAAAGTCGAGCGAGGCCAGTGCCGTCACGGCTCACTTTAACCACATTTACGGCTCCGACTTCAGCGGCATCCTTGTTGATGTCGTCAAGATAGGGAAGAATTTGTTCCTTGTATGGAATTGTTACGTTAAAGCCTTTCAAGTCAGGGTGTGAGGCAAGAATGTCGGCAATCAGCCCGACTTCGGGAAGTTCGAAGTTGAGATATTGCGCATCGATTCCTTCATCGTAAAATTTCTTCGTGAAAAACGACTTTGAAAACGAATGGGAAAGCGGCATTCCTACGAGCCCGAAAGTGTCCATCGCTTATTCTTTAACTGCTTTGATGACTTCTTCTATAGTCAAAAATTGTTGCTCGCCTGTGGCCATATTCTTGAGCGTCATTCCGCCACGGCTCAATTCGTCTTCGCCGATGATGGCGACGAAAGGCACGCAGATATCGTTGGCATACTCCATCTGCTTTTTCATCTTGGAGGAATCGGGATAGATTTCGGCAGAAATGTCGGTCTCACGAACTTTCGCAAGGCATTTCATAGCGAATGCTGCCTCTTTTTCGCCGAAGTTGATAAAGAGCAGTCGGGTGGCGGAAGCGATTTCAGCAGGGTAGAGGTCGAGTGCGTTGAGGACATCGTAGATGCGGTCGGCACCGAAAGAGATTCCAACGCCCGACACGTCGGGCATACCGAACACGCCCGTGAGGTTGTCGTAGCGGCCGCCGCCGGTGATGCTTCCGATTTCAACATCGTTGGCTTTCACTTCGATAATCGTGCCTGTGTAGTAGTTCAGCCCGCGGGCGAGCGAAACATCGAGGTCGAGCGATGCACGAAGTCCGACATTATTGATGCCGGAAATCACCGACTGTAATTCTTCAACGCCCTTACTGCCGATTTCCGACGAGGCGAGGAGTGATTGGAGTTGCGATAGACGTTGCTCTACCGTGCCGGAGATGGCGAGAATCGGTGAAAGAGCGGCGATTGCATCTGCGGAAAGCCCTCGTTCGGCAAGTTCTTCGTTCACTTTTTCAATACCGATTTTGTCGATTTTGTCGATGGCTACGGTTATATCGATGAGGCTGTCGGGAGCGCCTATGATTTCAGCGATTCCGGCAAGAACTTTGCGGTTGTTGAGTTTAATTGTGACACTGATGCCGAGGCGGGCGAACACTTCGTCAATCAATCCGAGCAATTCCACCTCGTTGAGCAACGACCGAGAGCCGATGATATCAGCGTCGCACTGATAGAATTCACGGTAACGGCCTTTTTGTGGACGGTCGGCACGCCAGACGGGTTGGATTTGGAATCGTTTGAACGGAAAGCGAATGTCATTGCGGTGTTGCACCACATAGCGTGCGAAAGGCACTGTCAAGTCGTAACGCAGACCTTTTTCTGCGAGTTGAGAGGTGACGTGGACATAATCGCCTTCCTCGACGAGTTGACGGTCAACTGAGCGAAGGAAGTCGCCCGAATTGAGGATTTTGAACAGGAGTTTGTCGCCTTCTTCGCCGTATTTGCCCATCAATGTCGATAGGTTTTCCATCGCGGGAGTTTCGATTTGACGGAATCCGTAAAGGGCGAAAACGCTGCGGATTGTGTCGAAGATGTAGTTGCGACGCGCCATTTCTGTGGGCGAAAAGTCGCGCGTGCCTTTTGGAATTGCTGGTTTCTGTGCCATTATTGTTGATTGTCGATATTTGTTTGTTGAATGATTACGGGAGTTGGGTTGATGACTACCACGGAGGAGTCGGTAACGATGGAATCGGCGGGCGTCTTAGGCGTTTCGACTCCTTCAGAACTGTTCGGCCCTTTCTTTTGGAATTTCTTTAGGAATGATAGGAACGAGTTGAAGTCCTTCTTGAATGCGATGCCCACACCTTGAGTCGTCAAGGCGGCACGGGCATAGTAGTTTTGGTCGTTGTAACGGTTGTAGGCTTTTAGACGATACGTGCCCGATTTAGTGAGCAGGTATTCGATGTCGAAGTCTCCGACAAACTGGTTGTTGTTTAGCGATTTGTCGCGGTAGCCCAAGTTGCCGTTGAATAGCAGACGGTTGTTGAGCAAGTGCGACGAGAGTGCAACATCCACTTCCACATCGGAGAAGTCGCCTTTTTCGCTTCGGAATTGCGGGGCGATAACCCAGTTGTCGGAAAGTTGACCGAGGATGCTACGAATCTGCGACGTGATGGTTGAAGAGGCCACCGACATCAGTTCATTACCCTTAGTGGCCGAAGCAACATAGTCGGGTGTGTAGAAGCGGTTGAGAGCGAGGAGATAGACGATTTGTCGGCTCATCATATCCTCCGTCGAGATGATACTCATCACCTTGCGGTAAACGTCCTGCGAATTGCTGAGCGACGGGAAGTCGAGGTCGAACGCTACGTCGGGCTGTCGCATGTCGCCTGTAACCTTCAGAATAGCGTTGACAGGGATGTTCGTTCGGTTGAGTTCCTTGTCTTGTAGGAACGACTCGTCGAGGTCCGACAAGTTGGCGTTCACTGTATAGACAGCCTGAATGTCGAGAATGGCTGCGAGCGGGTCGCCTTGGAATGTTATCGAACTGCCGTCGCGTATCGTAAAGTCTTTGATAATAATGTCTTGAAGCGTAAAGTTGTAACTGCCGCGTTGCAACGAATATGTGCCGAACATCTCAAATTCGTCGTCGGCCGAGTCGTAGTTGATTCGGAGATTACCGTTTCCGTAGCCTTTGATTTTGTCACCGCCTACGGGGTCCATGACGATAACCATTTGAGCCTCTTGAGTGGCTTCGATTTGCAGGTTGATGTCATAGACGGTCGGGCGCGAGGCTTGTTGTTGCTGTTTTGCAATACGCTCTTTCAACTGCTTGACAAGCAACGGAGTGTGGTCGGGAGTCGCGACGGTGTCGAGTCGTGGCGTCAAATCGCGGAATGAGATGAAATCGTATTCGGTGGCGTCTTCCATGTCGGATAGCACGAAGGTAAAGATGGAATTCCGTGCGGTTGACATATTGACATCGATGTCGATGCGTCCTGGTTCACCGATAACATGCGCCACGCCGTTTCCGAAGATGCGTCCGTACCAGTCGGGACTCAATTCGGGCGTAATGTCATAGACGAGCATTCCTTGAGCGTCGGAAATTGAGAAGTTGAATTTCGGCTCGTGGAAGTAGCGGTGGGTTAGCCATCCGTCAAAACGTCCCTTGTTACCGTAGTCGTCGTAAAGCGTCAGGTTGTTGAATTCGATTCTTCCGGGACGGATGTGAACCGAGTCGGTAGTGTGGTAATATGTGTTGGTGTAGTCTATCTTAATTTTGAAATTTTCGGCGTAGATGTCGCCGCTCAGGTCGATATCCTTGAATGTTCCCCAAAGGTGCGCGTCGCCAGAGGCTTCGCCCGACACTTCCTTAGTGAACGCGGCCATGAAAGGTCGCATAAATCCCACATTTACGCGGTCGGTCTTGAATCTGATGTCGAGTGAGTCATTTAAAGGGAAGATTGCTCCGTCAATGAAAGATTTCCGCTCGTTGGGTTGGTCAATCTGGGCTTTGATGTCAATGCCTCGCGTTTCGTTGTTCCACTCGCTGCGAATGTCGGCATCGCCGAGCAATGCGAAGTTGTACTTCAATCCTTTCACTTTCAGGCTCGGTGTGGCAAGGCGCGGCTCTTTTGTGAGTAGATTTGTACCGTAGAATTTGCCGGAAGCCGTGCCGCCGAACATGGCTGTTTCTATTTCAAGGGTTTCGAAGATGTAGTCGAGGTCGATGTTGAGCAATTCGAGGGTAAGAAGGTCGCTGGAATCGTCAGATGCAACGCCGTCGATAGTGATGAATTGGTCGGCACGTCGTACATCAAAATCTTTCACTTCAATGCGTTTGCCGTTAACGTCGATTGTCGACGGGTTGACGGTCCAGACAGTGTCGTTAAAGATAAGTTCGCTGGGATTAATATCGACGTGGCTTATTATGCTGTTGTCGTCGTTGCGAGAGAACGCTGCGGAGAAATCGACGTTGCCTTTGAATGTGCGTTGGCGTTGGATTTGCCAAGCGATATCCGTGTCGAGACGGTCGCCGGTGCCGTGAGAGTCGATTGTCACGATGGCAGGGCCTTTTTTCGTCGGGAAAGTCGTGGTTGCGTAGAGTTCACAAGGAGCGGAATCTGAAAGAGTCACGCCAAGTGAAGTGTTTTCGATGAGTTTATCCTTCTGTTGGAGGTAGGGTGCTTCGATTTTCATCGTGGCACCGCCATCGGCAGAGGATATTCTGCCGTTTAGCGAAATCGGGTAGATGATTCTGACAGGCATTTTGAGCCATTCGCTCAACTGCTCAGAATCTTTCACTGTCAGCGAGAAATCGGCATCTATAGGGCTTAAATCACCTGAAGATTTGTCTTTGACAAGCGACGGGAACGATGTTGCCAATAGTCCGCGTACATACGGGACAATCGCTTTGTAGGAGAAATCGCCTTCGATTTGTGCGTCAACGAAATCGGAGTGTAACGAGGTGTGTTTCGAACCGCTCGTGTTGTCGGAAACGAGAGTAACGTTGTGGAGCGTATAATTCTTGTCGCCGTTTCCGAATGTAGCTTCGGCTATGGTGGCGGTTCCGAGTAAGTTGTCGATATCGTTGGCTTCTGCGTCGATATTGAGAGTGGCTGACGCCAGATAGTCGGGGAATTTGTCGGCGATGCCGAGCCGTTCGGGGTTGGCGCGTTTTAAGTCAAGTTGAGCTACTATGTGGGGCTTTTGCTGGGCGATGTTCAATGTGCCGTTTAGCGTTGCAAGCAGGTTGGGGTCGTTGACATCGGCAGCGAGTTCTACGACTTCGCCATTTGATGTGGCGTCGAGGGTGATATCGTGGTAAGTGTATTTCGGCGTTTGCAACGAAGCGATTTTTGCCGACACGTTGCCTTGAGGACGTTTGAAGTCGGTAGTGACATCTACGTCTATATCGGCGGCGAGGTTGCCTATTTTTGCGCTCGGCACTAATTGGCCGACGTTGAACGAAGGCGTTGACATTTTGCCGACGATTCGTTTGCCGTCGTATTCGACGTCGGCTACGAGTTCGCCGGCGGCGGTCGTGACGTTGCCGTCGAATGACGACGCTTTTCGTGAATATGTGCCTGTGCCATCAACGGTTATTCGTTGTGCGTTGGCGATTGCCTGTCGTGCTTTGTCGCTCATTTTCGACGACAAGAATGAGAGTAGCAAAGGCGAACTGACTTCCGCTTTGAGCCTATCAACATTCGCCGTGAGCGAGTTGGTGTCGTTGTATCCGTTGACGTTCCCGACGAGGTCGAGGTTGACGGAGTTGTCGGTGGCGGCGACATTGAGTTGTCGGATATCGGCATTCTTTTTGTCGGCATAAATGTCAAAGTCGGCGGTAATGTGTTCGGGCAGCGCTGACGTGTTCACACTTTCGGGAATCAGCGGCTTGACGTCGTTAAGAGCCAACGAGGCTTTCGCGACTGTTGCCACGGAGATTCCTTTTTCGATGAACGGCTTGGTCAGTGTGATGTCGTTGAGGGCGAGGTGCGACTGCGGCATTTCGACTACAGGCTTTTTCACCGTGATTTTGTCGGGTGTGATTTCAGCCGAAGCCGTCAACGATTTGATTGTCAGTCCTGATTGCTCTTTTGCTTCGAAACGGGTGAGGTCGATGACATATTGGTCGTTGCTGAGTCGAGGGATGTCGATGTCGGCATTTATGTCGGCCAGGCTGATGTGGTTGGTGTTGAATTTCGCCGATTTGGGTTCGGAGAGTACATCGTATGAGACGGCGCATTTCCGCAGGATAATGTCGCGGATTTGGAGGTCGAATTTCGTTGGCTCTTTTTCAGGCTCTTTTTTCGAAAGGGCGTCGATAATGTTTTGGATGTTGAGCGGAGCATCGGGCGTGGCTTTCGATATTCGGGCGTCCATACCGATTATTTCAGCATGGTCGATGACGATTTGCTTGTCGAAGATGAGCGACGAGAGGTCGATACCGGCAGAAATCTCATCGGCGTTGATGGCGGGTCGCTTGTCTTTGTCGGCTATACTTACATCATGCAAATCCACATTGTCGAAGGGCGAGATGCCCAGTCGGCCGATTTTGACGTCGGCGTCGAAAAGTTTGGTCAATTCCGTTTCGGCGATGGTTTTCACCTTTTCCTGAACGGCTGGAATGCAAAGCGCGATATACACCAACGCAGGAATTCCCACAGCCAACGCAATGGCGGTCACTAACAAAGCACGCAATATTTTGTAAGCCCACTTCATATAATCCAGACCGCTACGTTAAACACTAAGAATGCGACAATCCATGCGATGCCGATGTTGTAAACCATTGAGAAGAGCCCGTAGCGCCACGATTTCGTTTGTCGGACGATTGACGTCAAAGTGGCTATGCAGGGGAACGACAGTGAGATGAATACCATAAATGCCAACGACGACGCAATCTCGGGCGCGACGAATAATGACTCTCCGCTTTGTGAAAGCACGGCCAACGTGCTTACCACGATTTCTTTTGCGGGAATACCGGCGAGAGCGCTGACAGTGGCTTGCCATGTGAAACCGAGCGGCTGCATTACGGGGGTTATGGCCTTACCGAACATCCGCAAGTAGGAGTCTTCAGCCCCAACGGGGAAATAGTTGAGCCCCCATACGATAATCGAAGCAAGAAGAATCACTCCGCCGATTTTTTTGAGATATTCGGCTGCGTTTCCCCACATGTGGCGCAATATCGAATTGCTGCCCGGAAGTCGGTAGGGCGGAAGTTCCATAACATAGGGCACTTCGTCGTGATGGAAATGGAAACGCCGCAGAAGTTTGGCTGTGAATATCGCCACGATGACGCCAAGCACATAAATCGACATTATGGCAGCCACCTCGTGGCCTTTGAAGAACATCGATGTGAGGAATACGTAGAGCGGCAGTCGAGCCGAACATGACATGAAGGGAATAATCAAGACCGTGATTATTCTTGAACTGCGGCTTTCGATGTTTTTTGTCGACATGATGGCGGGCACATTGCACCCGAAGCCCATAATCAGCGGAATAAACGACTTGCCGTGAAGCCCTATGCGGTGCATCAGTTTGTCCATGATGAACGCCGCGCGAGCCATATAGCCTGAGTCCTCCATAAAGGAGATGAAGAAGTAGAGAATCAGGATGTTGGGCAGGAACACAAGCACGCCGCCAACGCCGCTGATAATGCCGTCGCAGAGCAGGCTTTTCAGCATTCCGTCGTGCATGGCATTGCCCACAGTTTCGGAGAGCCATGCCACACCATTTTCAATCCACCCGGCGGGATATGCGCCGATTTGGAACGTGGCCCAGAACATCAGGCACATCACGCCGATGAAAATCGGGATTCCGAAAAGTTTGTTGGTCGTGATAGCATCGAGGATTTTGGCAGCCTCATGGCGTGATTTCGACCCTGCGCCGACTGTCATCGTTTCCTTCAATGCACCGGCGACGAATCCGTAGCGTTCGCTGACGATGGCCTCGCCAATGTCGCGGTGGTTTTGCTGACGGAATCGTTCCACAGCACGGTCGCGGGCACTGACTATGCGGTCGTAGTCGGCTGTAGTGGAGAGCAGACCTTCAATCGAACTGTCATGCTCAAGCATGCGGACAGCCATGTATCGCGGCGCAAAATGTAGCGGCAACGACGGTGAACCCTTGATGATTTCCTTTACGGAGTTGAGGGCTGTCTCGATGTCGCGGCTGTATGGGATGTGGATGTGGCGAACGTCAGTGTGGCTGTCGGATGTTACGCTTATAATGGTTTGGGCAAGCAGGTCGATTCCTTCGCCGGTGACGGAAGATGTCGGCACAAAGGGCACACCTATCATCTTCCCGAGTTGGCGGTGGTCGAGACGGTAACCGTCGGCTTCCATCTTGTCGACTTTCGTCAGAGCGACAATCATTCGTCGGCTCATGGCGATAAGTTCGGTCGAGAGATAGAGATTTCGGTCAAGGTCGGTGGCATCGACAACGTTGACGATGATGTCGGGCATGGAATTGCAGATATATTCGCGGATTTCCGTTGCCGATTTGCCTTCGCCCATAATCGAATTTACGCCTTTGAAGTCGACAATCTTAACATCGAAATTGTCATTGTCGGATGTCGCGAAATGTTGTCGGAGTTTGGCGCAGAGTTCGCTCTTGCCGCAATTAGGGTTGCCGATTAGGGCCACTTCGATGGTGTGGCGTTGTGAGGCGTCGAGAGTGACTTCGATGAACTCGGCTTCGCTTGTCGGGAGCGACAGTTGTTGTCCGCCGTGAACGAGGGTTATGCGTTCGTCGTCAACGGCAGTGACAACGAGGGCTGCGCCACCAATGAGCCGCAACTCTTTCATCCTGCTTCGGAAAGAGCCGTGGCCGTGGACCTTCGTTACTATAGCGGTTTGTCCCGCTGCAATTTGGGAAAGTTTCATCGAAAAACTCTTTTACTTCATTCTATGAAGTAATATCTTGCAAAAATACGAAAAATATTCCGATTGAGCCCTATACAATGCGGAAAATTAGGAAAAGGCTAACAAAATGCATAATTCAAAATGCACAATTCATAATTGGCTTTGCGACAAAAAAACACGAATTATCAGTGGTAATTCGTGCTATTGATTTAGCCTCGATTGAAAATGAAGATGCCCGGCAGTTGGCTGCCGAGCATCTCAAATTATGCATTATGCACTATGCATTATGAATTGAATATTATCTTGCAACGAGTTTTTCGGTGCGGACGGTGCCGTCGCCGAAGAGCGAGACTTTGATGTATGCGCCAGATTCGGGAGCACGGTTGAGGCGAATGCCTTGCATGTTGTAATAAACGACGCTCTTGATAGCGTTACCGTTGCCGAAGACGCCCTCTACCGAAGTGACTGTCGGGTTTTCTTGGAAGTCGTCGACTGTAGTTGACTTGGTGACGTTGGCGTTGTCGGCACCATAGACTGCCTCAAGGCTGAACACCCAGTTTTCAGGAGTGTTGGTGTCGGGGGCAGGATAGATAGTGCGCGGTCCGTACGCTTTAGTGCTCAATGTGTTGGCATCCTTGTCATCGGGGAAGTGTGAGCGGTTGTAGGCATCCCAGTAGAAGTAGAGCGTATGGTTTTCGCCGGTGGCATCGACAGTGGTTTTCGACGTGATTTGGGCTGGTGTGATATTACCCTCGCCAGCGGGGAAATATCTCAGTTCTTCGTCGGAGAGATAGACGAAACCGTTGCCGTCGTTTTTGTTGACTTTCAGGCGGTAATATGAAACGGGGAGGTGGGTTCCCGACGGTTCAGCGAGGTCGACTTCGATGCGATAAACAGGCGTGGTCGTGTTAATCCAACCTTGTTCGGAATCCCAGACGGCCACGGTGCCGGAATTGTTTTTGTAGATGTTCACGTCGATTTGCGGGTCCTGAATAGCGTAATCGGGCGTGAAAGATGTCGAAACGACATTTGAATAATAACCGCCCGTGGTAGTGCCCCACATGTTGCAGTTGTAATTGGCTCTGACTTCGGCTGTGTAGGTCGAACCGACAACAACGTCTGGAATAGTCACACTGTTGCTGTTCGTGTTCCCCGAAGCAACAACGGTCCCGTTAGAATCCTTGATGGTGTATTCGTAATTATACAAAGTCGCTTTCGATGAACTTGCGGGAGTTGACCATGAGAACGGCATATTCATCTGAGTCACAGCGGTTGATGTGGTTTGCAGACTATTGGCAAGGGTTTGGTTCGTTGGTTTCGGGCTGTCGGAATCAACACCGGGCACATTTGTGACTGTTCCTGTTGCACCGTAGTAGTTCCAAGTGACGGCTTGAGCCAAATCATTATGTCCGTTGATAGAATACATCGGAGCGATACTTGCCGAAGTGAAGTGGCGGTTGAATGTTCCGGCTGTGCCTCCGAAATCGTCACTTACCAATTCTCCGTTATTGAAATTGATGTAGGCGTGGCCGGTATTAGTGCCGGCAGAGCCAGTCGTTGTTGTTGACGACGAAAATGCCCCTTCAGCATTTTTTTCAAGAGTATAGTAGTTGTAAGTGTAGATGGTAGGTCCGACAGTGTTGGTAAGCGGTGCGGGAATTGCAGGAGCGGCGGCCTCAGGTCCATAAGGGCTCCAGTTTGTTGATGTTGTACGGGCACGGGCATCACATTCGTATTGCCCTTTAGTATGGTAAGAATATGTCGATGAAGATGTGCAACGTCCCGAGTTGTCGTCGATATAAGTGCGTGCATCAACATTTGTCAACCCGCTGTTGAGAACATTATTCGACGGGTCATAAACATTATATTGAATAGCATCTCCGCCCGGTTGCGGATTACAGGTGATGATTCGGCGAAGAGTGGGCGTGGATGTCCCGTTCTGCTTGTATGTGCCGATATAGGTGCAGGCCGTAGTCGGAAGTGCATCGGCAATTACAGCGTAAGTGTAATAGCCAGTTCTAAATACCATTCCTAAAATCATTATTTGGAAGCCGCTATGCCTAAGGGTGGAGAATGCAGGACCATGAATCATTGAGTTTGCTCGTATATATGCGTTGCCATTTGCGGTTAGCAAGGGGTTCTGAGCATATACTTGATTGAGAGATATTACACCCGTTGCATCATCTTCCAAAATTTCATAAATACGCATGGCTCCCGAGCCGGCATCCGTAGCAGTTGCGTTATTATAACCATACGTTCCGTACGGTTCATCGGCAGTAACTAAAAAATAGTGACCTTGTAAGCAGAATACGGTTGGCACTCCATAACCGAATCGTGCATTATTCACCCCGCTTACTCCATTGTAAAACGCATAAGCTTGGGTTACTTTCCCATTGCTGTATTTACATAAATAGATTTTATGGTTATTAAAATCATGAACCATCATCCGGTTGTCATTTTCACCATACCCGATGCAAGAATTATAGGGACTGGATGATATCGTAAACTTCCCATCGAAGAGTATAAATTCGGCTCCTTTATACCCGACTTTGTCCCACTCTGTTTCAGCGTATCCCACTTTGCATCGAAATATTTTATCAGTTTGTGGTTGCCTGATTTTGGTTGACTGTTTTTGACAGTTAAGCCTGATAAGAGTTGACTCGGTTAAACATATTCCTTAGTTAGGTTGACTGTTTCCTGAGTTATTCCTGTTATGGGTTGACTGAAGGCCGTAGGCCGAAAGG
>JAFZPB010000061.1 GCA_017552595.1 Muribaculaceae bacterium | reverse complement strand
CGCCGCCGATTCATGCACACCGTCTTCCACTTTTTCGTCCTCGCCGGCACCATTTGCCACATCCTCGCCGTGTGGAACATTCTGAAATAGAGCAGTTTACAAAAATTTTATTAAAATGATAACCTTTGCTGAATGAGCAACGGGACGACCGACTTTCCGAAGCATATAAATGCGAATTTGCGACGGCGATTTCTGGGTGATGGTAATTGTCGATTGTTCACCGTCTTGTTGAATCGATGAAACACCTTTTTGGCTTTCTTTTTCAAAGGCATTTTGGAATTTTCGAACCTGAACGCCAGGAAGTTCCAGTTCTTTCACCACTTTTAGTACGCGATTCGTTTTCGGGTCGCGGTCAACCACAGATGTCATTTTTGCCGATCCTAACGTAGAGAAGTCCTCGACCAGTTTGTCTATGCTGTTTTGAGACCATGCAAAGACACTGTAACAAATTGACAAACAAAGGATTATAAAAAATCTTTTCATATTCATTGTAATATTTCTTTGATTCGTTTTCGTTCTTCGGGATTGCTGATACTTTGGAGAATTTCTTCCTCAGCCTGACGTATGAAAGCCTGTTCCTCGACTGAGTTTTCAATGGCAGCGGCTGTGGCGAGCGTTTGCTTGATTTGTGGTAAGATTTGGCGCAGGTTGTCATTGCGCTTCCCATCAACAATGATGTAAGAACCCTCGTACTGCCGACGAAGTTGGTAGTTTTCAAACGACCGATAGCCAAAAGTCGCAACAACGAGCAGGCCGACAGCAGCAGAAATTGCAGCCAAATAGCGGATTCGCAGTCGGCGGCGTGTGCGACTGATGGTTTGTCGCAGGGTTGCGACGGGTGTTCCCGTGATTTCCGAAATCTGCTCATAGTCCATACCTTCGAGGTCGTGCAGCCGCAGGATAATTTTCTGTTTGTCGGGCAGCGCTTCCACGAGGCTGATGAGTTTTGCCGTCGATTCGCCGTCAGTGTTGTCAGTTGCCGTATCTTCCATCTGTTCAATTTCCGAAAGAGAGAATTTTTGGTAGTGGCGGTATTTCCTCAGATGGTTGAGCGACAAATTTCTGACAACAACGGCGGCGAAAGCATCAACGGAGCCAATGAGTTGCGGACGAAGAAGCCAAAGTTTCAGCATCGCGTCTTGTACGATGTCCTCGGCGGCATCGCAGTCTTTCAGATAGCGCGTAGCCAAAACTACGAGTTTCGGTCGTAGTTCAGGGATGAGTCTTTGGAATTCTTCGGGAGACATTTTTTCAATATTGATTCAACTGCGAGGTATTGATTTTCGCCACGCCTGTGGCATCGATATTCGTTTTGTCGGCAGTTCCTTTAATAGTTACTTTTGCAGCACCGCTGTTCGATGCCGTCAGTTCCTTGCAACGCACGTTCAAATCGACTTTGCCTGCGCCGGAGTTCTCGAATTTCAGTTTATCGCCCTCAAACGAAAGATTGCATACTGACGCGCCGGAATTTTCAATAGACAGCAACTTCGCTTTCAAACTGACTGTCAAATTGCTCGCACCATTGCAATCGATTTCCGCTGTTCGGCAGTCGATTTTGCCGACCGTCAGTTTACTCGCTCCGCTGCAATCAATTTCTGCCGTTTTGCCGACGATGTTGCCCAATGTTACCTTCGAAGCACCCGAAACCTCCAGACTGAAATCGTCGGTTGTAAAGTCGCCAGCCTCCATTTTCGTCGCTCCAGCCATCTCAATGCTGCGAAGTTTCGGCATCGTGACATAAACAACAGGCGAATCTGCGTTGCGACTACTTTTCTGTTTGTTTTCGGTGTAAATTCGCAGTGTTTCACCCTGTTTCTTCACAATGGTTTTCAAGTAGGGATTGTTGCTCTCCACCACGCGAATATTCCACGTTGGCTCTTGTTTCAACACGATTTTTACAATACCACTGGCATCGATTTTTGTAAAATCTTTCAGCGAATAGTCGGTGACTTGATTCTCAAGCACAATGTTCTCGGTGCCAGATTTTCCGGCACTGCACGATGTCGCGCCCACCAACATGGCGAGCATCGACAAAAGGAAGATGTTTCTTTTCATAATTCTCATATTCATTAAAAATTAAATATTCTAATGATAATACACACGAAAATCCGATTTGTGACATTTTTTCGCCACTTTTTTTGCAAAAATACAAGTTTTTCTCTAAATTTGTACCCTAAATTATTCTAAATCGACAGAAAAATGAAAAAAAATCTCTTCGTTGCCCTCGTCGCAACACTACTTTCAACCTTCATCCTTCATCCTTCATCCATGAAGGCACAGTCGCCACGCGAGGAATTCAAGCAGAATATCTTCAAGTCGGGCAGCAACTACTACGCCTACCCGGGTCCGGAACAGCAACGGCTCACGCCTGCGCCGAAGGGCTACACGCCTTATTATATCAGCCACTACGGACGGCATGGCTCGCGCTATCTCATCGGAAAAAGCGACTACGACCGCGCTTGGACGGTGTTGTTGAGGGCCGATTCGCTCGGAAAACTGACCGACTACGGCAAGGATGTGTTGCGGCGCGTCATTTTGCTGAGAAACGAGGCCGACCAACGGCGCGGTGAACTGACGCTGCTCGGTGCGGAACAGCATCGCGACATCGCCCGACGGATGTACGAGCGATTCCCAGAGGTGTTCAAGGGCGCGACCGACATCGACGCGAAGAGTACGGTGGTGATTCGCTGCAT
>JAFZPB010000060.1 GCA_017552595.1 Muribaculaceae bacterium | reverse complement strand
GCGCAGGTCCGTCTTTCTCGGCATCCATGCACATCGAGCGGAACTTGTAGATGTTGAACGGACGACCGAAACGCCCGATTCGCTCCTGCTTGAAAATGGCCGGACCGCCGTCCTCGCGGCGCACGGCGATGTAGCAAATCAGGAACAGCGGCGAGAAAACGATGATGCAAAACAGCGCGACAAGAAAGTCGAAGATTCGCTTTGTGTTGCGCTCCAACTCGTTCATTCCGTCCAATACATATCCGTTTTCAAGTGTCGTCATTAGCGGTTTCAGTCGTTACTTTTTTATTTTAAAACGGACATATCGGCGTTTTATTGCATGAAACGGGAAAATAAAATTAAATAATGCTTTTCGCGAAGGCTTTATAGGCATAACTGACCATGTAATAAGCCGAACGGAAGAAGGAAAGATGCTCTATCTGCCGATAAATGTTCCACTGCCACGACGCAACCTTCAACTTGTTCGACGACACCGACTCCGTGCAGACGCGATAGGCGGCGAGCGTCGTGCCGGTGTTGCGGGCGATGTAGCCTTCTTTCAAAATATGCAGCCACATCACATAGTCTTCGTGGTGGATGTCCTTGATGATGACTTTTCCCACTTTTTTCGTGTCGTAGATGCCCGTGAGGTTGCCGATGACATTACCGTGGAGCAGCGAGCCGTATGTGGACTTCGACGGTGCCGTGACAACGCGGTTGGCACGATTTCCCTGCTCGTCGATTTTCTCGTAGTTGGAATAGACGATAGCCGTGCGATTGTCGCTGAAAAGCGTCAGTTGCTGCTCCAATTTCTGCGGAAACCAGAGGTCGTCGCTGTCGAGAAAGGCGATGAAACGACCTTTGGCGGCTCGGATTCCCATGTTTCGCGGTGCCGAGGGCATCCGAATCGGGTTGTCGTTGAAAAGAACGTGAATTTTCGGGTTCTCCGAGGCGTATTTCTGTGCGATTTCGACGGAATTGTCAGACGAACAATCCTCGACGATGAGCAATTCCCAGTTTTGATAGGTCTGCGCAAGCACCGACTCGATGGCCGCACCGACAAACCTCGATGCGTTGTGCATCGGCATGACGACCGACACCAAGCCCATGTCAGGAATCTCGGTTTTAGGACTTTTCCGTATAGAATCGTTTTGAGTAGCCATTATCAAATCTTTGCGGCTGCAAAGGTAATAAATAAAATGAGAAGTAAAGAAGTTATTTCAAAAAAAATTGCTAACTTTGTCGGCGAAATTTCAAAACATCAGACTATGCGCACTCTTTTTTGTTCAATCCTGACACTGTTTCTGCTCGTTTCCGACGGCAGCCAGATGACGATTTCCGCCCAACAGCCTGCGGAATACAAGTTGGTGTTCAGTGACGAGTTCTACCAACCCAACGGCAGCCGCCCCGACCCTGCGAAATGGGTTTGCCACGAGCGAGAACCCTACACATGGTCACGGTGGATCAGCAATTCGCCGAAGGTGGCCTATATCAAAAACGGAAGTCTGGTCTGCCGGGCCATTCCCAACAAGAGCGAACCGTCGGACACCGCCCGAATGTTGACGGGAGCCGTCTGCACGAAAGGGAAATTTGAATTTCAGTACGGCAAGGTGGAAGTGCGGATGAAAACGAATAGCAAGGCAGGAAATTTCCCTGCGGCGTGGCTGATTAAACCATATGAGGTCGGAAACCAATACGGGGAGATAGACATTGTTGAAATGTTT
>JAFZPB010000003.1 GCA_017552595.1 Muribaculaceae bacterium | reverse complement strand
CAGATTGGCGTCGGCACTTGGTTTCGAACCCGACCTCGCAGCCTCGTCGTACCCATTTTTCGACATGGTCGAAGGTGTGATGACGGCTCAGATTCCGCTCCATCGGCACTTCCTCTCTGGCGACGAGAAATCGCTATTCGCCCGACTTGCCCGCGCCGACATCAACCACCTTGCCGACATCGCTCAAAACGTAGAAGAGCGCACCACGCTAATAAAAATTCTCGAAGATTATTTTCGCTTGCATATTCCTCAGTTCGAAGGACTTAACTCGCCGTACATACTTAGCTTGCTTCGATGAAAAAGGCTATGCATCAACAAAAAAAACGAAGCCGAAACTCTTCGACTTCGCTTTTCTCACATATATAAAACACAATTAATTTTCGCTTTAGCAGGCCATCGGCTCGAGCGTTGAACGGCGGTCGGTGAGGCCTGATTGCCAAATGGTATAGAGGTCGTTGTTGATGTTGCGGGCATTGCCTTCGGTCTGCACCAATTTGCTGCGACGCGCTACAATGAGCGAACTTTCGCTCTGCGGACAAACCAAGAAGTCGATGTTGTATTTATCAATATCGGCCATGGTGTAGTCCTCGCGGCTGTTGTCGGCAATGAGCGAACGGCGATATTTGCGCGAGAGTTCACCAATTTTGTTGAGAACGTCGGCGCTAACCTCGCTGCCGCAAAGTATGTGGGTACTATTTCTATTTACAGAAAGAATCGTTTCAACGGCTGTTGCAATATCATTATCAATATCGATGGTAGAAACGTTCACATCGAGCGCCTTGCAAGTCTTGCGCCATGCTGCCGATTGCTCATTTTGTCCAATCACGAGCAACTCGTTGTTATATCCAATCATAGAAGCTATAACAGCCTCATAAACAGCCTCGTAACTACCGTTAACTCTGACGCTTTCGAAGCCAGTGCGGTAGAAATGTTCTTCGTGCAGAATGTCGATAAATGCAGCCATAATCGATGCGTATTTTCTTATTAGACATAACTAAGACAACACAAAGCCGCTGCACACGTACGAGGTAAGTAAGATTTTTTCAGAAATTTTTTATAATGACTGAAAGCGCACCTTTCGGAATTGCTTCGTTAGGCATCTTTGGATGTTAACTAACATTTATATTTGCGCCGAAATCATTGATTTATAACAATATGAAGAAAATACTCATTTTTATTACAATAATGGCAACGCTCGCGGCATGTCGTCCGGAGCGCAGACATTTGCTCGAGCCGGCAGAACGCCAAATTAGCGACGAGGCTATGCTGCTTCGCCAACAGATAACCGACATTGCTTATCGTGGCTACATGATTGGCCATCACGACGATCCTATTTATGGCATTGGCTGGAACCTCGACGAGGACAGAAGCGACATAAAATCGGTATGCGGCGACTATCCTGCGCTGATGTCGTTCGACTTGGGGCACATTGAACTCGGCCGCACGCACAACCTCGACAGCGTGCCGTTCGACCGCATACGTAAGGAGATTATTGCGCAATATAAACGCGGTGGCGTGTCGACCATTAGTTGGCATTTGGATAATCCGGTAACTGGCGGCGATGCGTGGGACACCAGCGACTCGTCGGTTGTGGCAAAAATCCTTCCCGACGGCGAGGCTAACGAACTATTTATTAGCTGGATAGACAGCTTGGCAAAGTTCGTAAATAGCGT
>JAFZPB010000059.1 GCA_017552595.1 Muribaculaceae bacterium | reverse complement strand
GTTAATGTTTGTGGCAGCGTTGTCAATGACGCTCGCTTCGTGTTCGGGCGCTCTTCAGCCCACTGGTGATGTAAACAAAGATGCCGCTTCGCTCGGCGAGAAGATGATTTCCATGCTTCAGGGTGTGAAGAGTTTCGACGACATCGCAAAACTCAACATCGATTTGACCGCACTACAGCAGAAGTTCATCGAATTTTACAAATCGAAAGGTGAAGAAGGCGGTTTCCTGAAAGCCCTCACCGATTTTGGCAAACAACATGCCGCCGAACTCGGTAGCGCTATTTCCGACTCCAAATTGGCCGATGCCGCTAAGGGGGTGTTGAGTGCCGCTTGTGCCGGTGCTATAATTCCTTCAGGTGACGTCAACAAAGATGTCCAAGGATTGTTCGATTGGTTCCTTGACAAAACCAAGGCAGTCAAGAGTTTAGATGAAATGAAGGACCTTGATTCGACGTTCTCGAGTCTCGGTGATTCATTCAATTCGTTCTACGGTGCTAAGGGTGAAGACGCTTTGGCTGAATTCAACAAAGTGGGCGAAGCCTACGCGGCCGAGCATAAGGCAGAACTTGATGCCGCTCAGGCAGAAGTGACCAAAAACCTCGGTTTGGACCAGTTGGCCAATATGGCCACTGCACTTGGCGGGGCAGAAACTGCTCTTGATGAAGGCGTTGAAAGTGCCGCTAATGCAATTGACAAGTCGTTGAATGCCGCAGCCGACACCATACAAAAGCAGGTGAAGAAAGCCGCCAACGACGCTGTCAACGCAGCCGCTAAGAAAGCAGGCGAAGAACTTACGAAAGCCCTCGGCTTCTAAACAAAATCACATTCGGCAACCAGTCGAGATCCCAAACAACAGGCGACGACCTTTAATCAGGGTCGTCGCCTTTCGTTTTTCGTCAAGAAAAGTGCTTATCGCGATAGAGTGCCGTCGTCGGCAATCTTCAAGGGCGATTCGGGGATGTCGGCCTTAGTGAGAGTGCGAATTTCCTTAACGACGATATTCGAACTGTCGAGGCGCGGACCTGATTGGCCTTTTTGCAGGGCCGAGTATATTCTGCCCGAAACGAAACGCCCATTTCTGTCCACATCTACTTTGATAAGCGGAGCATAGCCGGTTTTTCCGGCCTTGCTGATGCCGAAAGGAGTGCAGAAGTTGCCGAGGGAATAGGCGATAAAACGGTCCTTGTAAAGTTCTACGGCACGTACCACATGCGGCCCGTGGCCGAAGATGATATCGGCGCCTGCATCAATCATCTCATGGGCAAAGCGATACACGTTGCCGCGGTTTGCGCCGAGGAAAATTTCGTCTTGGCGGGTGATGTGGGTATGGCTTGTGCCTTCCGCTCCCGCATGCATCGAAACGACGACGATATCACAACCATCATTGGATTTCAGACGTTTGACAAGCGACGCCACATAGTCGTAGTCGCGGTTGGAGAGCATCGACGTGTGGGGCGCTACGGCAATAAAGCCGATTGTAAGTCCTGCGCGGTGAATGGTGTCGGTTTCGCACACATCTTTCACACCGGCATAAGCCAGTCCGTTTTCGCGGAGCACTCGCATAGTCGATTGTTGTCCTGTCGGACCGAAGTCGCGACCATGGTTGTTGGCGATGCTTATGAGGTCGAATCCGGCATTGACGAGGTGCTTGGCATATCGTTCGGGCATACGGAACGTGAAGCAGTGGCTTGGGTCGCCTCCGCAGTTTTTAGGAGTGCCGCCCTTGTCGAGAAGAGCGCCTTCAAGGTTGCCCATCGCCACGTCGGCACCTTTGATGATTGATTCCACGCCGTCGAGGAGGTCGGCTCCGTCTTTGGCGGTAACGCGTTTGGTGCCTTCTGGGTAATTCAGTCCGAGAAGGATGTCACCGCACCCCACAAAACTATAAGTGCGGCTGTTATCAACTGTGGTCTGCTCTTTTTCAGGAGCGTTTTCGTCGTTGTTTGCTGCCGTATTATTTTCGCCGTTGTCGGCGGCATGGCATGAAAAAAGCATTGCCGACGAAAGAAGCAATGCTATGGGGAAACGTTTCATATTTATAATAAGATGTGATGAAATGTCAATGAGAAGTAGGGCGGAGGAGAATCAACTTTCTTGGCCGAGGATGCGGCAAGCGCCCATATAACGGCGTGCGTAGTAACTGTCGGTGGAATTGTTGTGGCGCACGCCCTTAATTGAAGCGTGGATGAAAGTGAAAGTGCCATCTTCCTTAACGTCGTAGATGATTCCCACGTGACCGATGCGGCTGTTGATTGCGCGACCGTTGAAGAATACGAGGTCCCCCGGGCGAACTTCATTTTTCGACACCTTTTTGCCGTCGAAAATTTGGCGGGAAGCAGTGCGTGCGATGTTATAGCCGAAATGGCGGAAAACATAACTTGTGAACCCCGAGCAGTCGAAACGGTTAGGGCCGTTGGCGCCCATAAGATATCGTGTGCCGAGATATTTGTCGGCGTAGGCGAGAAGAGCGCTTGCATTGGCGTCGGCCTTGATGTCATCTTCAGTGGCTTCTGCGGCTTGTTCGATGCCGTAAGTGGCGTTGAATGCGCTGAACATATCCTCGAAAGTCACACTTTCGTCGGTGTTATTGAGTTGTTTTGAATTGATAGAGTTGTTAGCAGCGATGCTTGCGAGTAAAATAGTAAATATAGTGATAATTTTCTTCATAATCTTATAGTTTCGCGGGCCTTCGCTGAGGCCCCCTTATTCTTTGCACTACAAAAGTACAACCAATAAATTTTGTGGCAAAATCGGTTAAAGATTTGTAAACATTTACAAGTGTAAACTATTTTCGGGGATATGGCTATATTTCCCACAATCAGCGAGTTTTGCACAGTTTCAAAACAAAACGCCCCAAAATGAATTGTTAAAATTATAACTTTCTTTAACTAAATTTTTAACATTTTCGCAACCATGAATTAGTCCGAATTGTCGGGTTCTTTTAATCTATACCCCCGCCCCTCTAAACTTTATGGTGTCCCTAAGACGTTAGATGAGTTGTGTGGTTTTGCGAGGTATATATTCATGATTAAAAATACCAATTGAGGAAATGGTGGATGTTTTTTGGAATTAAGGGTGAAAATGCGAGATTTTTTTTGTAAATTTGCGAGTTGAAAAATTTTCTCAACCCGGATTGAAAATAATTTCATATTTAAATGATAAATATTACTTTTCCTGACAATTCTGTCAAACAATTTAACGACGGCGTAACGCCGTACGAAATCGCTATGAGCATCAGCCCGCGTCTGGCTCAGGACGTGTTGGCCGCCAGCGTCAATGATGAGGAGTGGGACATCAGCCGCCCGATTCATTCCGACGCTACAATCAAACTTTTCAAATGGGACGACCCCGAAGGCAAGCATGCTTTCTGGCACACTTCGGCTCACTTGCTCGCCGAGGCGCTCCAAGAACTTTATCCTGCCACTAAGTTCGGCATCGGTCCCGC
>JAFZPB010000058.1 GCA_017552595.1 Muribaculaceae bacterium | reverse complement strand
ATAGCCCGTACTGAACAGAAAGCGACAAGGCTCACTCTGCTCGTCATCTCAGTGGTGATTTCAACGGGTGTGCTCGCCTATTTCAAGTATGCCAACTTCTTGCTATCCACTTGGACCGACATCATCGGCGGCAACTTCCAGCCGCTCGACATAATCCTGCCAATCGGCATATCGTTCTACACTTTCCGCTCGATTAGTTACGTTGTCGATGTCTATCGCGGCAAAGTCGAACCCGCCCAAAATTGGATAGAATATCTGTTCTTCCTCTCCTACTTTCCCGCATTGCTTGCCGGCCCTATTGTCCGTGCCGACGTATTGCTGCCACAAATTCGCGAAAACCGCCAAGCCGACCGACGCGAAATATATCTCGGCCTTTGGCTTATAATAATAGGTGTAGTCAAAAAGGCTATTTTCGCCGACTATATCTGCCAATACAACAACCTGATTTTCGACAATCCAACGGGCTACTCAGGCTTCGAAGCGTTGATGGGAGCCGTTGGCTACACGATGCAAATCTATTGCGACTTCTCCGGCTATTCCGATATGGCAATCGGTATTTCGTCGATTATGGGATTCCAACTCCCAGCCAACTTCAATATGCCTTATAAGTCGAAGAACCTCACAGAGTTCTGGCATCGCTGGCACATTTCGCTCTCGACATGGCTTCGCGACTACATATATATTCCCCTCGGCGGCAACCGCAAAGGCAAATTCCGCACCTACCTCAACAATTTCCTGACAATGCTCATCGGCGGATTGTGGCACGGCGCAAGTTGGAAATTCGTATTTTGGGGTGCGATGCACGGCGGCGGACTTATCATCCACAAGATGTGCCGCCCGTGGCTAAAGGAAATTCCCGACACATGGCCTGTAAAAGCCATATCTTGGTTTATAACGATGACTGTCGTTACGCTCCTTTGGGTATACTTCCGAGCCGACTCTTTCTCCGACGCTTCGGCGATAGTCGTAAACATCTTCACCACATTCGACCTTGCCTACGCCGCACCGTTCTTTGAAGTTCGCTATGTATGGTGCATCATGATGGCGTTGATGATTCTCACCCACGCACTTCCCACCCGTTGGATTGAGCAGATGGGCGAAGGCTTCGTCAAGTTGCCGTGGACTTTCAAGTTAATCATCTTCATGCTGACGGCACAAGTGGCAATCCAACTGATGTCGGCCGACGTCGTGCCGTTTATCTACAACCAATTCTAACCGCTTCGGCTATCTTCCGAATGCGCCAAAACGCCGAAAATAATTGATTTTTCGGCGCGGCGGTTTGTATTGTCAAAAAAAATGACTACTTTAGCAAATTGAAAACGGTTGTACATCTCAGTCGGTCTACAATTCGTTTTCGTAAAAACGCCCTTAACCCATGGAGTCGATAGCCCATTTTTTTAGTCTTCCGGCCGTGTATTGGTCGCTGATGATGGTCTATATCTTGACCGTCTTGGGCATCGCCGCCGTCATCTTGTCGGAAAACCGCAATCCGGTTAAGTCGTTGGCATGGGTAACCGTGCTGTTCATCTTGCCTCTTGTCGGAGTTATTCTCTACTTCTTCTTCGGGCGCAGCATCAAGAACAAGCGAATGATTTCGCGCCGCAACAAGCGGCGACTTTTAAGCAAGCAGGCCTACACTTCGGTTGATATCCGAAATCTTTCCCTGACAGCCGAAAGCAAACAAGAAATCCACCTCGCCCACAATCTCGTCGAGGCCTTTTACTACCCCGACAACGATGTCGATTTCTTCAACAACGGGGCCGACAAATTCAATATGCTTGAAGCCGACATACGTGCCGCCGCCGAATACATTCTGTTGCAATACTACATCATCGACGACGACGAAATCGGCACCCACTTCAAGGACCTGCTCATTGCAAAAGCAGCCGAAGGCGTGAAGGTGAAAATCATTTACGACCATATCGGCTCGCTCCACACCAGCAACCGATTTTTCCGACAGATGCGCGACGCCGGCATCGAAGTTTATCCCTTCTTCCGTGTGACCTTCAAAGCGTTCGCCTCGCACATCAACTGGCGCAACCACCGCAAAATCTGCGTTATCGACGGACGTGTGGGCTACATCGGCGGCATGAACATCGCCGACCGCTACATCAACGGCGGCAAGTTCCCGCTTTGGCGCGACCTACATGCACGGGTGACGGGGCCGGCAGTCGCCGCTCTCCACTACGCTTTTGCCGTAGATTGGAGTTTTATGGGACATCCGCTTCTCGAAGACGAAAAACTTCCCGACCTACCCGAGCCTCGAGGCGATGTCGGTATCCAAATCGTCACCAGCGGACCTACCGACAAATGGTCGAGCATCGCCACCGTTTTCCTCCATGCGATTGCCAACGCAAAAAAATGCGTGTTTATTCAAACGCCCTACTTCCTTCCAACAGAAGCGCTTATGCGTGCCCTCCAAGCCGCCGCACAGTCGAGAGTCGATGTCCGCGTCATGATTCCACGAAAATGCGACTCGACGATGCTCCGCTATTCGTCGTTCTCCTACGTCGAGGAATGCCTTCAGGCGGGAATAAAAATCTACCTTTACGAAGCCGGAATGCTTCACAGCAAAGTGCTTATCGTCGATGACGAATTCTCCACGATGGGTTCGACCAACTTCGATTTTCGTAGTTTCGAACACAATTTCGAGGGCAACGCCCTACTCTACTCCAAGCGAATCAACGCCGAATTGAAACATATATTCCAAACCGACCTTAGAGACTCGAAACGCGTGAGTCTGCCGTCGTGGCACCGACGCCCGTTCTTCCAAAAACTTCTCGAATCCCTACTTCGTCTTCTCAGCCCTATACTGTAATAATCGTTGTATTATTCCTGACACAAGTTGACGGTTTCAAGCGTTCCATCGCGCCATAGGTGGAATGGCTCTACAAGGCGCAAGAGCAGGATTTTCAGTAAATCGTTCCGCGTTCCAAGGATGGAACGGTAGGAACGATTATGCAATTATTCGAATAAATATGCTCTCGAGGCGAGAAGCCTCACACTGGTCACCTTTTTAATAAATTGTGCTATTATGATTCCTCGGGCATTTCTTCGTCGAGGCGGTGTTCCCAAAGATAGTGGCGGGTTTCTTTCACAAGCACACCGCTCAACAACAGCAACGACAACAGGTTAGGAATCGCCATCAGCGCGTTCATACAGTCGGCGAAGTTCCAAACCACCGTCAAATTGACCACGCCGCCGATAAACACCACGATGATGTAGAACAAGCGATAGGCATGCTGCCATCGGCTGCCTTTGAGATATTCAACGGCCATCTCGCCGTAGTAACACCACCCGAGAATCGTACTGAACGCGAACGTCACTAATCCGACGAGCAGGAAAGGAGTACCGACTACGGGAATATAACTGAACGAGGCTTTCGTCAGCGCTGCACCGTCGCTGAAATTGATTTCAGGGTGAGCCAAAACGCTACTGACGATGACAATTCCCGTCATTGCGCATATCACGACGGTGTCCCAGAATGTTCCCGTCGATGACACAAGTGCCTGACGCACAGGATTGCGTGTCTGTGCGGCGGCAGCCACGATAGGTGCCGAACCGAGACCGGATTCGTTGCTGAAGAGTCCGCGGGCTATACCATAGCGGCAAGCCAAAATCACACCGCCGCCTACGAAACCGCCGCCGACTGCCGACGGGTCGAACGCCGACACGCAGATAAGTTTCAATGCGGGCCAAACATATGTCCCGTTCAACACCATAATATATATACAGCCTACAACATAGAACAACGCCATAAAGGGCACGAGCGCCCCGCACACTTTCGCGATGCTTTTCACTCCGCCGATTACCACAATGGCAACCAATAGTGTGACAACACCCGCCACCCACATGGGGCTTAGGCCGTAAGATTCTTCGCAAATCGTAGTGATGGCGTTTGCTT
>JAFZPB010000057.1 GCA_017552595.1 Muribaculaceae bacterium | reverse complement strand
TACAAGCATAGCTCCGCCCAGCGCAACGAACACACCGATTTGAGCCGCCGCGCCTAAAAGCAACGTTGACGGTCGGGCAAGCAACGGGCTAAAGTCAGTCATCGCCCCGATACCTAGGAAGATTAACGGCGGGAAAATTTCATAAGTGATACCGTAGTTAATCGCCTTCATGACGTTCATTTCTTCGCCGAAAAATCCTGTGTTCGGGAAGTTAGCAAGGATACAGCCGAACGCTATCGGACCGAGTAGCAAAGGTTCACACTCCTTGACAAATGCCATATACAGTAGGACAAGCCCGACAAGAATCATAATGCCGTTGCCCATAGTGAATGCCGAAAAGCCGCTGTCATTCCAAACCGCTTGAAGTGACACGCTGAACGCATTTAAAGCTTCCAAAATGAATCACTCCTTTATTTGTGTTGTAGACGTTGCAGATTGTTGAATCTGGCAGAGGCTTTCCAAGCGGTGCCCTCGTGATGGACGATATGGACAGCCTTGACTTGTCCCGCGACGCCGCAAGCCGCAATAGCCGCCGATATTGCCGCGATTATTTCGGGGCTGATACCCTCTTCGACGACGGGCGCGGGTGGCGGTGCAGGTTCCGATTTGACTGCTACAAGCGGTTCCTCCTCTTCGGGCACGTGAGGTTTAGCTGGCTCTTTAGTCGGGTCAAGGAAGTGAATCAGCTTGATTAGATAAATCAGCGATACTAGCACAATGAAGACGACCGTCATATTTATCATCATGATAATTAGCGGGTTCGTCGTTACCGGGGAATGTTCCATGAAAAAAATCACCTCGATTGGTATTTGCAAAACGTAGGGCAATAATAAACTTCCCGCGCTTGAAAGTCAATTTGGAATTCCGCCGATAAAAGTTTTCATGACGTTAAAGCTATCGTCAAGCAGGGTAATATCAGCCGCCTTGCCGACTTCCAGACTTCCGAGATTGTCATAAACGTTCAGCTCGACGGCGGGATTTTTAGTAATGAGTTCGACGCCCGCCGCAACGTCAAAGCCCGTATTCGTGCAGAAATTCTTAAGGACGTTGTTCATAGTGGCGACACTGCCCGCGAGCGTTCCGTCTTCCAACGTGGCAAGGTTGCCTTTGACGAAAACTTTTTGCCCGCCGAGTTCGCTTAAGCCGTCGCCTAAACCGCAAGCCCGTAGCGAATCAGTTATCAAGATGATTTGACTGCGCGGCTTGACTTTAGCAACAATCCTCTGCGCGGCGGGATGGACGTGAACATTATCGGCAATTAGTTCGACGTTCGCGCTTGAGTCAAGGGCGGCTCCGACGATACCGGGCTTTCTGTGATGCAAACCCGTCTGCGCGTTGAATAGGTGAGTTATATGATTTGCGCCGTGAGCGATAGTCGCAAGTGCTTCCTCGTAAGTTGCCGCGCTATGTCCGATTGAAACTATAATCCCCGCCGCTCGGCAACGTTCGATAAAGTCAAAGCCCGTTTCTTCGGGCGCAACCGTAATAACCTTAATCACGTCGGCAAAGTCTTTTATAAGGTTGAAGTCGGCGGCGATGATATTTTCTTCGGCTTGCGCTC
>JAFZPB010000002.1 GCA_017552595.1 Muribaculaceae bacterium | reverse complement strand
GTTGTTGACGTAAGTGCCGGAAAGAGTCCAATTGGTTTCGATTACAGCCGATTCGGGAGGAGTGATAAGTTCGTCGTCCTTGATACTGGCTTTTTTAATTTTAGCCTTAGTCTCTTTCTTGGAGATGCTGTTCGGATTGAAATCCTTAGCCTTGCTTTCAAACAAAGCGTTGGCAGAGGCTGCTGTCGTGAATACGAGAGCGAGCGCAAGAATTGAGTAAAGTTTCTTCATAAATAATTGTAATTAAATAGTTTATAAATGTGCCGCAGACAATACGCAAAAGCGTCGCATCGGCGACGAAAATTCTTTGTTTGTGGAATATCATTGCGATTCCACGACAAAATTACTTATTTTCGCGTAATCGGCAAAATTTTTGCCAGATTTTTTGGGGTTCCGGTGAATTTTTGCAGGGATTCTGGATTTTCTAGATATTCTAGATATTCTAGAAGAGAGGGAAGGAAAAAATAAAAAAAGAAGGATGGCCGAGAGGGACATCCTTCTTTTATTATAAACGGAAATGATTATTTGACGATAACTTTCTTGCCGTTGTTGATGTAGATACCAGCCTGTGTGGGTTGGCCGTTGAGACGGACACCGAGGAGGTTGAACCATACATTGTCGGCTTTCTTGTCGGCTGCGACACCTGCCACACCCGATTGACCTGTGGTGAAGTGGATAATATTTGACCAATCGGAAATTTCATCATCCTTAATTGACTGAATACCAAGTTCGTATTCGGTGTCGGGGAGAAGGTTTTCAAGAGTGTAGGGATTGGCGGCAACGCCCTCAGCCAACGACCAATCGGGAACTTCTTCACCGTCGGGGTTTCCAACGAAGAAGTCGTCGAGGTTCAGATAATACTGGTCGGTACAGTTGTAGTGACGGATGGCGATGTAGCCCTTGCCCTCATATTTGCTGAGGTCACCTTCATATTGTTGAAAACTTCCTGTGGCAGTGATATCTTCCGAAAGAGCCTCAAAGTCATCAATCGAATTGAGTTCTTCACCCGGACACACATATACTCTGAAGACCTCAGAAGCATAACTGGCTAATTGACCAGCATACCAGAACGAAACCGAGCCGCCCAACTTAACCAACGGAGAGATAAGCCAGTTGTCGGGAGTAAGAGCACCGTAATAATAAGAGGCAGAAACCAGGCAGCAAGAACCACTGTGGACATTGAAATTAGATGTTGCATAATTCCAGTTGTTACCGTCGCCATCACCGTCGTAAAGCATCCAACCGTCAAGTTGGTCGGCATCTTCGAAGTCGCAGAAGAAATTTCTCTTATCTTCGGGGATGAACTTGCGATACTTGATGTTCCAAGCGGTAGCGCCGTTGGTGTCGCCCCAAGCCACTTCAGCCGAAGTTTCTGCGGGATTGACATTGATAGTTTCGGGAGCAAGAGGAGCGTTGGGGTCATCTATTTCAAGCGTAACACCATCGTTAGAGCCCATCAACGAAACAGTGAATACATAAGACGCACCCTCCTTGAATTTGAAGTCGTCGGCACGGCCGCTGACGTCACCATTATCGGAAGCAATCCACATACGGTCGCCGACAGTGGGGTTGGTGATGCAAAAGTCGTAGATGCCCGCGGGAATGTCGATGGTGGCAGAACTGTTGAGGATAATGTTTTCTGTTGCGAGAGCGCCGTCGGCGTTTTCAGGAATCTTGTACTCAAATTCAGCATAGACCTCGTCGGAAGCGTCGCCAGAAGAGGTCAAACCGCCTTGTTCGGGAATAATCGAACCGTAAGCGTTATGGTCGGCATCAAGGAGCATCTGATAGCCAGAACCGTCTTGCCAAACATCGCCAGCGGCGAGGGTGACACGAGCCATACCCTCAGGAATGTCGGCTTTAGGAGCAGCCAATTTGGCCACTTTGATTTTGAGGGGAGCAGGAGTTGTCGACTGTGATTTAACAATACGACATTTCTGCTGGCCATTGTCAATGGCATCGCTCTTCAAGTCTTGAGCGGCAGAAGCAGCAAACGTAACACCGAATGCAAGCGTCAGAATTAAGTAAAGTTTCTTCATAAATAATTGTAATTAAATAGTTTATAAATGTGCCGCAGACAATACGCAAAAGCGTCGCATCGGCGACGAGAAATTTTGCTTTGTGGGAAATCTTTGCGATTCCATTGACAAAGTTACATAATTTCGCGTATTAAGCAAAATTTTTGACACTTTTTTTTCTGTTTCGCTGAATTATTGTGCAATTCTTTTACTATCTTTGCACTAAGAAATTAATACACCTATTTATGAACAAAATCCTTATTGCCGCGGCAGCAATCCTTCTTGCCGCATGCGCCCCTAAATCGGGCTACCATTTCTCAACAACAGCATCTTCCGACGACAACGGCAAAATGGCGTATATCACCGACTACGACACGGGCCAATCAATCGACAGCGTAGTGGTGGGCGACAGTGCCATCATCTTTGAAGGAATCGTGAAAGAGCCTATCGTCGCCCGACTTATCGTTGACGGCAAACGTCGCGGCACTTTCATCCTCGAAGACGGCACAATTTCATTCGATGCGGCTCGACGCATCCCTTCAGGCACTCCGCTTAACGACCGACTCGGCCGCCTGCTCGTCGACGCCGACTCGCTCGAATCGCTCATTGAAGTCTATACCGACTCGGCACGAATCGACAAGAGTTTCAACCAAAAGGTGAACGAACTTAACGAAGCATACAAGAATCTTTTCTTGGACGCCTACCACGAGAATCAAGGCAACGCACTGGGATTCTTCGCCTTCTACCAACTCGCTTTCGACATGACCGAACAGGAAGTTCTCGACGAGGTCAGAAACAACGAACGGCTGAAGAGATACACCCGCATCGGCAACCTTCTCGCCTCGTATTCAAAGATTAACGCCACATCGGCAGGCCACCGTTTCGTTGATTTCGAAGCCGCCTACAATGACACCGTCAGCCGCCTGAGCGACTACGTGGGCCACGGCAACTATACGCTCGTCGATTTCTGGGCATCATGGTGCGGCCCCTGCATCCGCGAAACGGAAGTCATCAAGGAAATCTACAAAAAACATAACGGCAAAGGCCTCGACGTGTTAGGCGTGGCTGTCTGGGACGAGCCACAGAACACGCTCGACGCCATCAGCGCCCACCAACTCCCATGGCGACAAATCCTCAACACCAAGAACGTCGCCACCGACACCTACGGTATCCTCTCCATCCCCCACATCATTCTCTTCGACCCCGAAGGTAACGTTGTGGCTCGCGGCATGACGGGCGATTCGCTCCGCGCCGTCGTTGACCGCGAAGTGGCCAGATGGCAACCGGCAAAGACTGAGGAGTTAGAAGTTAAAAATGAGGAATAAGGGATTAAACTGGCGGGTCGAAGACCCGACTTTGTGCGAAAGACCATGCAAGAGGGTTGAAAACCCTCGCCGCTTGGTCAAAAAAGAAGAATGGCAAGGTGTGCCTCGTAGAGGAACTTCCCGAATATCAATATTTGACAATTATCCACAAATGATTACTTCTACATATCAACATTAGAAAATAAATGAGCGCAGTCAGTTCTCTTTTCCATATCGTTATCAATACACTTCGCCGCGAAATGACAATTTCAGATGAAGCCAGCGACCAGATGTATCGTTATATCAATTCCATTGTAAAAAGTAAAAATTGCAGGCTTTTACGCATCAACGGAATCGGGAATCACATACATATGTTGGTGGAATTGTCCCCTACTGTAGCCCTTAGCGATTTAGTCCGCGATATAAAGCAAGGAAGCAGTAAGTGGGCAAAGCAGAACAGTAATTTCTCGGCATTTTGTGGATGGGGAAAAGAATACGGTGCTTTTTCATGTAGTGTTCGTGACAAAGATAATATTATAAATTACATCATCAATCAACGCGAACATCACAAAGTCAAGACATTTGAGGATGAATATAAGGCGATGATTAGTAACTCAGATCTTGAATGGAACGAATATCGACTAACATAACAAAGAATCCGCTAAAGTTCCTCTTCGAGGCACAATCGCATTTACATCTTGGTGACCAAGCTGCGCACCTCTTCGAGGTTGCTTGCATGGTCTTTCACATAAATAGCCTCTACGAGGCATCATTTTATCCAAAAACTCTTTAACTTTAAACTTTAAACTATAAACTTTAATCCATGATTGAAATCGGAAAAAGAAGCCGCCTGATAGTGCTCCGCACGGTGGACTTCGGCGTTTACCTCGACGGGGAAAACCTCGGCGACATCCTACTGCCAGCCCGCTACATCGCCGAACCATTGAGGGCAGGCGACGCCGTCGACGTATTTATATATAACGACTCGGAGGACCGCCTTATCGCCACCACCGAACATCCCTACGCCGAAGTGAACACGGTGGCATTCCTTGAAGTGGCGGCGTCGAACCGATACGGCACATTCCTCGACTGGGGTCTGCCGAAAGATTTGCTCGTGCCTTTCCGCGAACAATACGTCAAAATGCGCGAAGGGGTCTCCTACCCCGTTTTCGTCTATCTCGACCATAATACGCGCCGAATCGTAGCCTCGTCGAAAATCGAGCATTTCCTCAACAACCGACCGCCCGAATACAACCACGGCGACAAAGTGGACATCCTTATATACAAGGAGACAGAAATCGGCTATAAAGCCGTGATTGACAACCTTTTCACAGGCATGCTCTACAAAAACGAGGTGTTCACTCCACTGCGAATCGGTTCGCGTGCCGAAGCGTATATCAAACTGGTGCGCCCCGACGGGAAAATCGACCTCACACTCGGAGCATCTGCCGCCGAACGCACCGACGACCTCGCCCAGCGCATCCTCGACGTGCTGAAAAAACGCCGACACCTGCCGCTCTCCGACCGCTCGTCGCCCGCGGAAATCGCCGACGCTTTCGCCTGCTCAAAAAAGGACTTCAAACGCGCCATCGGCAACCTCTACCGACGACGCCTAATCAACATCAACCCCGACTCGATAGAACTCGTTTGATGGGACATTATTTTGAAATAACCGAAATTTGACGTAACTTTGTGGATAATAATTCAACCTTAAAATTTCACCTGAAATGTTTACAACGAACGACCTCGAACAAATCAAACACCGCGGCTCGACACCAGAACAGGTGGCCGCACAACTAAATCGTTTCGCAACAGGTTTCCCGACACTCAAGATTGTGGCTTCAGCCCGCGTGGGGAAAGGCATCATCCGACTGACGGAAGATGAAGAGAACGCCGCCATAGCGCGCTGGAACGAATACCTCGCCGGCGGCGGGGAAGTGCTGAAATTCGTGCCCGCCTCGGGAGCGGCTTCCCGTATGTTCAAAGCCCTATTCGAATTTGCCGACAGCGATTCCGACACATACGCCGAAGGCTCGGCAGCACATATTTTCCTCCACCACATCAAGGCGTTCGCATTCCATGACGAACTTGACGCAGCATGCCGACGCATGTATGGCAAAGATATCGAAGGCCTTGCCGCTGAAGGCCGGAACCGCGACATAGTGCGTGCTTTGCTCGCACCGGAAGGGATGAACTACGGCGGTCTGCCCAAAGGGCTGTTGCTTTTCCACTCCTATCCCGAAGGTCCGCGCACCCCGCTTGAGGAACAAATCGTCGAAGGCGCCCAAACGACCGCCAACGCCGAAGGAAAAGTGCGGCTACACTTCACCGTTTCGGAAGAACATCGCCCGCTCTTTGAGAAAAAAATCGCCGAAGTGAAGCCCGCGGCGGAAGCACGCCTCGGCGTGAAAATCGAGATCTCGCTCTCGGAGCAAAAGCACTCCACCGACACCATAGCCGCCACGCCCGACAACCAGCCATTCCGCAACGATGACGGCTCATTGCTCTTCCGTCCAGGCGGCCACGGCGCCCTCATCGAGAACCTCAACGATATCGACTCGGCCGTTGTCTTCATTAAGAACATTGACAACGTAGTGCCCGACGCCAAACGCGAAGCCACCATACGCTACAAGCAGGTTATCGCAGGCTTGCTGATGCAGGTTTATGACAAAATCGAGACCTACTCGGCACTCCTCGACGACGTGACACCCGACAGCGACACACTCGACGCAATCGTAGATTTCGCACGCACAACGCTCTGCATCGACGACCCGCGCCTTGACAGCGACGACGATGCTGTTCGTGCCAAGTTCCTCCGCGAGAAACTCGACCGCCCGTTGCGCGTCTGCGGTATGGTACGCAACGAAGGCGAACCAGGCGGCGGCCCGTACATCACGGTCAACCCCGACGGCTCGGCATCTCCGCAAATCCTCGAAAGCACCCAAATCGCACCCGAATACGCCTCACTCATGGCTGAAGCCACCCACCTCAACCCCGTAGATTTGGTCTGCTACACGAAGGACACGAACGG